>DNAD01000169.1 GCA_003484785.1 Lachnospiraceae bacterium | reverse complement strand
AGGGAGAGACGGACGCAACGGTGAAAATTGAATATTGTGTACAGTGTGATGACACTTTAAAGTTCACATAGATTGCAAAAAGGTTTGAAGAAAGATCGGTGAGCGGAATAAGGAGGTATAGTCCATTGGATGAGTCACGAGTATAGGAGCGGGTACTGTAACAGATGTTCGGTATCCGCTTTTATCGTTGTTAATACAGGGCTTTTCTGATATAATCATAACATGAAAAGGATATTTGTTTTTCTGGTCTTTCTTGTTCTTTCCCTTTTCGGGACTGCCGCAGAGACCAGAGCTTACGATAATGTCACGATAGTTATAGACCCCGGACACGGCGGAGAGGGAGAGGACAAGGACGCTGTGTACGGAGCTGTTTATTCCGATCGGCTGTATGAAAAGAATATCGACCTGATAACCGCAAAGGCCATGTATGATGAGCTGTCACAGTATCCCAACCTGACCGTGTACATGACAAGAGAGGATGACCGTGAGATCTCCCTGAAGGACAGGATAGATTTCGCCCAGTCCGTGGGGGCCGATCTGGTGATCAGTGTGCATTATAATGCCTCCTCCACCCATCTGTTCTACGGAGCGGAGGTGTTTACCTCCGCCTTCGGAAACTGCTATACAACGGGGTTTGGCGCAGCCTCCTGCATCATGAAGCGATGGAAGGATTACGGCCTTTATGACAAGGGGATCAAAACGCGGCTCAATTCCGACCTGCTGGATTATTACGGAGTGATCAGGCACGGAAAGGAT
Source organism: Lachnospiraceae bacterium (assembly GCA_003484785.1). Lineage (GTDB taxonomy): Bacteria > Bacillota > Clostridia > Lachnospirales > Lachnospiraceae > UBA2868. The sequence goes on along the minus strand of DNAD01000169.1, from coordinate 18,343 downwards.
CTCAATGTCCCTGTCATCATTTTAGAGCACGGATATCTTGATAATCACATCGATCAGGAAAAGATCGGCAGCGAAGAGGAATGGCGCAGGCTCGGGCGGATAGATGCGGAAGGAATTGCGGATTACTACGGTATCCAAAAAAACGTCATGTCACAGACCGTAACCCCGAGTGTGGACGTAAAGCTGCCGGATAACATAGTATATCCGGATGAAAGCTCACCGGAGAACGTCTCTGTAAAGACAGAGCCCGGAAGGAAGGATCCGGCCTCCGATGACAGAGTTCTTTTTGATTACACCATTACCTGCGATGAAAACGAGAGCAGGCTGATGTATTATAATGCGGCCATAGGGAACATTGAAACGGTCATCCCGGAGGATTTCGCGGATCTTAAGCTCTGGGGAGACAGGGACATGGTAAGGGACACCATCTCTCTTCCCGCTCAGTTTTCCGGAAGCGTGGTTTTCAGGGTATACAATATTTACGGCTTGTATACGGACTATGAAACCACCCTTCAGGCCCCCGCGGACAAGGAAGGGGAGGAAGAGAACGGGGATGAGGATGAGAAGGAAGTTTTGGATAAAAAGGAAGGGAAGGAAGATAAAAAAGGGAAGGTAAAGGAAGAGAAAACGGAAGTAAGCGTTTCCGAGAATATGGCCGGTATAGATGAAGGCGGCTCCGGTATAGTTGTGGAGAACGATACCGCTTCGGAAAAGGGAGAAAGCGGAGAGGGTGTATCGCAGGCGATAGCAGCTGCATCCTCGGACAGCACCATGATCTATGGCCTTATATTTATACTCGCGACCATCGTCTTTATCCTTCTGATCATTATCGTTGCGCTGATAAAGCAGGGAATGAAGGAAGGAAAGGATGAGGATGACTGGGCCTGAGAGAGGCCCTTATATGCCGAAGGAGGGAAGCAGCATTGAAGCTTAAGTTTATAGGAGCTGATCATGAGGTTACCGGAAGCTGTCATTATATCGAGGCTTGCGGCAGGCATATCCTGGTGGATTACGGAATGGAGCAGGGGATAAACATGTATGAAAATGTCCCTCTTCCTGTGGAGGAATCCAGGATAGATTATGTTTTCCTGACCCACGCTCATATCGATCATTCGGGTCTGCTGCCACTGTTGTATTCAAAGGGCTTCAGGGGAAAGATATTTGCCACGAACGCCACCTCCGAGCTGGTATCCATAATGCTTCGGGACAGTGCACATATCCAGCTGGCCGAGGCTGAGTGGAGAAACAGGAAGGCAAAGAGGGGAAAGGACATAGACAGCTATGAACCCATTTATACCATGCAGGATGCCGATGGAGCCATAAGATGTATTGAGCCCTGCGATTACGAAAAGATCATCGAAGTGTGCGAGGGCATTAAGATATGCTTCATCGATATCGGGCATCTTCTGGGCTCGGCGGCCATAGAGGTCTGGCTTGAGGAAAACGGGATAACGAAAAAAATAGTATTCTCCGGAGATGTGGGCAATCATGACCAGCCTCTGATAAAGGATCCCAAGAAGATCGATGAGGCCGACTATGTTGTCATCGAATCCACCTACGGTGACAGGCTCCATAAACAGATGGAGCTTGATTATGTACAGGAGCTGACTTCGATCCTTAAAAGGACCTTTGACAGAGGAGGAAACGTGGTGATCCCGTCCTTTGCGGTCGGAAGGACTCAGGAGCTTCTGTATTTCTTCCGTACCATAAAGGAGGAAAGGCTTGTAGAGGGGCATGAGGGCTTCCAGGTCTATGTGGACTCTCCTCTTGCCGTGGAAGCCACGGGGATATTCAATAAAAACATTGAGGAATGCTTTGATGAGGATGCCATGGAGCTTGTCCGCAAGGGTAAGAACCCCATCTCCTTCCCGGGGCTTAAGCTTTCCATCACCAGTGACGAATCAAGGGCCTTAAATGCCGACGATACTCCCAAGGTCATCATATCGGCCTCCGGAATGTGCGAGGCGGGAAGGATAAGACACCATCTGAAGCACAACCTCTGGAGAAAGGAGTGCACCATCCTGTTTGTAGGCTATCAGGCCGTGGGAACACTGGGACGAAATATCTGTGAGGGAGCTTCGGAGGTAAAGCTCTTTGGGGAGACGGTGGAGGTCAGAGCTGAGATAAAGCAGCTTCTGGGACTCAGCGGCCATGCTGACAAGGCAGGGCTTACCGACTGGATCCTGGGCTTTAAGAATACGCCCTCAAAGGTCTTTGTGGTACACGGGGATGACGAGGTCTGTGATATATTTGCCGACTATCTGAACAAGGAGTACGCCTTTGATACCTTTGCCCCCTACTCCGGCGCGGTGTATGATCTGGCGGCCGACAGGCTCTTAGAGTCACCTGAGGGTATACGGATCACGAAGAAGAAGCGTACTGCCTTCGGCGTATTCGAACGTCTCATTGCCGCGGGACAGCGGCTGCTTGTGGTCATTAAACACAATGAGGGCGGAACGAACAAGGATCTTGCCAAATTTGCGGATCAGATAAATGCACTCTGCGATAAGTGGGACAGATGATGTTATGAGCTATGCGGATATAATCTTTAAGGAAATGTGCAGCGATATCCTGAACAACGGCTGCGATACAAGGGGTGAGAAGGTCCGCCCCAAATGGGAGGACGGAAGCCCTGCCTATACCATAAAGAGATTCGGGGTTGTCAACAGGTATGATCTGAGAAAGGAATTCCCGATCATAACCTTAAGGCGCACCGCGCTTAAGAGCGCAGTGGATGAGATGCTCTGGATATGGCAGAAGAAATCAAATAACGTGCATGACTTAAGCTCTCATATCTGGGATGCCTGGGCCGATGAGGAAGGGTCCATAGGAAAGGCCTACGGTTATCAGATGGGGGTAAAGCATCACTACGCCGAAGGAGAGTTCGACCAGGTGGACAGGGTCATCTACGACCTTAAGAATAATCCCTTCAGCAGGCGGATCATGACCAACATGTATGTTCATGCCGATCTTTATCAGATGAGGCTCTATCCCTGTGCCTACAGCATGACCTTCAATGTTACCCAGGAAAAGGGAGAGGAAAAGCCTGTACTGAATGCGGTGCTTAATCAGCGCTCCCAGGATGTGCTTACGGCAAATAACTGGAATGTTGTACAGTATGCGGTGCTTGTGCATATGCTGGCCCAGGTCTGCGGGATGGTGCCGGGGGAGCTGGTTCATGTCATTGCGGACGCCCATATTTACGACAGGCATGTGCCCCTAATTGAGGAACTTTTAAAGAGGGAGCCCAGGACAGCGCCGAAATTCATCCTTAATCCGGAGGTTAAGGATTTTTATGAGTTTACAAAAGAGGATGTAAGGCTTGAGGGGTACGATCCCCATCCTCAGATAGAGAATATTCCGGTGGCGGTATGAACTTTCTGCAGGCAGATCGGCGCAGCGGAAATTATCCGGTCCAAAAAGCGGACCGGATCGGCACAGCTTTATTATTGGGAGATTTTTTGTATGAATCTGATCGCAGCGGTAGACAATAACTGGGCAATAGGCCATAAGGGAAAGCTCCTTGTGACCATTCCCGCCGACCATAAGAGATTTAGGGAGATGACCACGGGAAAGGTGGTGGTTCTCGGAAGAAAGACCATGGATACCTTTCCGGGCGGGCAGCCCCTTAAGAACAGGACCAACATAATACTTTCCAGAAACCCCGAATACAGGGTAAAGGATGCGCTTTCGGCCTCGTCCGTAGAGGAGCTTCTTCAGCTGGTGAAGGATTATCCCGATGAGGATGTGTTCATCATCGGAGGCGAGAGCATATACGGCGCCATGATCGAACACTGTGATACGGCTTATATCACGAAAATAAACTACAGCTACGCTGCCGACGCGTATTTCCCAAAGCTTTCAGAGCTTCCCGGATGGGAGCTTTCTTCGGAATCGGAAGAGATGACCTGCTTTGATATCGAATATACCTTCCAGACGTGGAGGAGAGCCGCGCTTGACAAAGAAGTTGTAAAGTAATACATTAATCTAAATAACCTGTTTTGGGGAGGAAAGGATCAAAGATGGCAAAAAAGGATATTGATTGGGGTAATCTGGGCTTTGGGTATGTGAAGACGGATTACAGATTTGTTTCAAATTATAAGAACGGAAGCTGGGACGAAGGAGTCATCACCGAGGATGCGAACATAGTCCTTAATGAGTGCGCCTGTGTGCTCCAGTATGCGCAGACGATCTTTGAAGGGCTTAAGGCTTATACTACCGAGGATGGCAGGATAGTGACCTTCCGCCCGGATCTCAACGGCGAGAGGATGGAGCAGTCCGCACAAAGGCTTAAGATGCCGGTATATCCGAAGGAAAAGTTCGTTGAGGCGGTTAAAAAGACGGTTAAGGCAAATGAGGATTTCGTTCCTCCCTACGGAAGCGGTGCAACCCTCTATATCCGCCCTTACATGTTCGGCTCCGATCCCATAATAGGAGTAAAGCCCGCAAACGAATATCAGTTCAGGGTATTTACCACTCCGGTCGGGCCCTATTTTAAGGGAGGGGCCAAACCCATAACCGTAAGGATCAGCGATTATGACAGGGCGGCTCCCCACGGAACGGGACATATCAAGGCAGGGCTTAACTATGCCATGAGCCTTTACGCGATAGTGGATGCCCATGAGAAGGGCTTTGACGAAAACATGTATCTGGATGCGGGAAGCAGGACAAAGTTAGAGGAGACAGGCGGAGCGAACATCATCTTCATAACGAAGGACAATAAGCTGGTAACGCCAAAGTCGAACAGCATTCTTCCCTCCATCACCAGAAGATCCCTGGTTCAGGTTGCAAGGGACTACCTGGGAATGGAGGTTGAGGAGAGAGAGGTTTATTTGAACGAGCTTTCTGATTTTGAGGAGTGCGGGCTCTGCGGAACGGCCGCGGTGGTTTCACCCGTCGGAAAGATAGTCGATCACGGAAAGGAAATATGCCTGCCTGCGGGAATGGACAGCATGGGGCCCGTTACGAAGAAGCTTTACGATACTCTTACGGGAATCCAGATGGGCCGTATAGAGGCTCCTGAGGGATGGATACAGGAGATCTGAGGAAGAGCCCGGAAACGAAGCAGGTTTTAAACGCTAAAGTTTAATTCGTTTCCTGTATATGAGAGTATTATTATAACGGTCTGAGCGGCTTCCGCTCAGACCTGTTTGTGAGACGTTATTATTAATGTACAGACGAAGATCAGGATTACAGAATGTTTTGATCATACTGTTCGATATGGTCACGATAGTGATCAGTCTGGTGATCGCCACCTGGCTAAGGGACGGCGCCGACTTTCTTACACCCTTCGGAAGAGTAAGGTTTTTTGTAAACCTGACGCCGATGCTGCTTTTCTTTTTAGGGGCAAATCTCCTTTTAAACAATAATCGCGATTTTTACATAAGAGGCTATCTGAAGGAGCTTTGGCATGTTATATGTAACAATATCATCATGCTGGCCGGCACCTCCATGGTGCTGTTCTTCATAAGGAATTATGACGTATTCTCGAGGCTGGCTTTTTTTTACTTCTTCATTATAGATTGCCTGCTTATGTGGTGCGTCCATATCGCCTTAAAAAAGGTGATACCGAGGCTTTACATAAGACTGCTGCAGGAAAAGAGCGTGATCGTTGTGGGCAGCAGGGAATTTATAACCACCTACTGCAGCGATATAGAAAGGGCGAGGAACTTCAGTGACAGGATAGTCGGGGCTGTCGTATACAACGACAGGCTGAAAACAGGGATGCGGCTGACCGGAGGCCTGCACAATATAGAGGTCGTATGCAGCCCGTCAGAGCTTGCGGAGTACTGCAGAAATGCCTCCGTTGATGAGATCGTTGTGGGAAGGGACGGAAGAGATGAAAGTATCATTCCGATCCTCGATGATATCTCTGCAAGCGGCATCTCCATAAGCTATGAGATAGATGTCCCGAGACTTTCAGGCTGCAGGCACAGGCTGTATTTCGGGACGGAGCATATCGATATGGTCACCTATGCCAATCAGGTGGTATCGGTAGGCTATCTTATAATAAAGCGGCTCATGGACATAATGGGAGCGATCGCAGGCTGTGCGCTGCTGATAGTCCTTTTTGTGATCTTTGCTCCTCTCATAAAGCTTGAGTCGGAAGGACCGGTATTCTTTTCCCAGAAGAGAGTGGGAAGGAACGGGAGGGTCTTTAACATATACAAGTTCAGGACCATGTACAAGGATGCCGAGGAGAGGAAAAAAGAGCTTCTGGAAAAGAACGAAATGAACGGGCTGGTCTTCAAGATGGAGGATGATCCCAGGGTCACCAGGATCGGGAAAATACTGAGAAAGACATCTCTGGATGAGTTTCCCCAGTTCATAAATGTACTAAAGGGCGACATGTCCCTTGTGGGCACGAGGCCTCCGACACTTGATGAGTTTGCCTGCTACAGCCTCAAATATAAAAAGAGGCTCAGCTTCAGGCCGGGGCTTACGGGGCTATGGCAGGTATCCGGGAGAAACGGGATCACCGATTTCGAGGAGATCGTGGCTCTCGATATAGAATACATAGACAACTGGTCAATAGGTCTTGACATAAAGATACTGTTCAAGACCATACCGGCCATGTTCAGCGGAAAATAACGGTACCGGTAAAATGTAATCGTAAATAAAGGGGAGGAAAAATGGAAGGGAAATTTAAGATAGCGGTAGCGGGAACGGGATATGTGGGAATGTCGATCTCAACGCTTCTTGCACAGCATCATGAGGTGCATGCGTTTGATATCGTGCCGGAGAAGGTGGAAAAGATAAATAACAGGATATCGCCGATCGCGGATCCGGAGATAGAGGAGTATCTGAGGAACAGAAAGCTTGACCTTACGGCAACCCTTGACGCAGAGGAAGCCTGCCGGGAAGCTGATTTTGTGGTGATAGCAACCCCCACAAACTATGATCCCAAGAAGAATTTTTTTGACACGAGGGCGGTCGAAGAGGTGATCGAGCTTGTGGGAAGGGTAAATCCCTCGGCAGTCATGGTGATCAAATCAACCATTCCCGTCGGATTTACGGTTGGGGCAAGGGAGAGGTTTAATAATAAAAATATCCTCTTCAGCCCTGAATTTTTAAGGGAGAGCAGGGCGCTTTACGATAACCTCTACCCTTCAAGGATAATCGTGGGCACGGACGTCTCTGACCCGGAGCTTACAGAGCAGGCGGAGGTCTTTGCGGGGCTTCTTAAGGAGGGCGCCATAAAGGAGGATATCGATGTCCTTATCATGGGGCATACCGAAGCCGAGGCGGTAAAGCTCTTCGCCAATACCTATCTGGCTCTGAGGGTATCCTACTTTAATGAGCTGGATACCTATGCCGAAATGAAGGGGCTTGATACCGGAAAGATAATAGAGGGGGTCTGCCTCGATCCAAGGATCGGCAGCCAGTACAACAATCCCTCCTTCGGCTACGGGGGTTACTGCCTTCCCAAGGACAGTAAGCAGCTGCTTGCCAACTACGATAATGTGCCTCAGAACATAATCCAGGCCATAGTTGATTCAAACAGGACCAGAAAGGATTTTATCGCGGACCGCATCCTTTCCATGGCGGGCTATTACGATTATTACAACAGAGGCGATTACAGCGCGGAAAGCGAGAAAAAATGCGTGATAGGTGTTTACAGGCTTACGATGAAGTCGAATTCCGACAACTTCAGGCAGAGCTCAATACAGGGCGTGATGAAGAGGATAAAGGCCAAGGGAGCCACCGTTATCGTATATGAGCCGTGCCTTGAGGATGACACTACCTTCTTCGGAAGCCTTGTGGTGAATGACCTTGAGAAGTTTAAGAACATGTCTGATACGATCATTGCAAACAGATATGATCCGGTGCTTGATGATGTGAAGGCAAAAGTGTATACAAGAGATCTGTTCGGGAGAGATTAGGATGAATTCAGACAGGCTGCAGAATCTGGAGGATCTTTTTTTACAGGAGATCAGAGAAGGACATTTAAAGGGCTGCTCGGTGATGGTGGTGCATAAGGGAGCGGCACAGTTTCGCGGAGAGTACGGGACCGACAGACGCGATTCCATATACCGCATCTATTCCATGACCAAGCCGATCACGGCAGTGGCGGTGATGATGCTTATGGAAAGGGGGCTTATCGACGTTGAAGAGCCTCTGTATCGTTATATCCCCGAATTTGAGCATATGACTGTGGTGACGAGAGAGGGCGAGGTCCCTGCCAAAAATTTCATCACCATAGCGGACTGCCTCAATATGACCTCGGGGATGGTGTATCCCGGAGAGGATTCGGTCAGCGCCATCAGGCTGTTAAAGGAAGCCGAGAGGGTGGCGGTAAGACAGGAGTTTGGTGAAAATATAAGCGCCCTGGCGCTTGCCAGATCAGTTGCGACAGTGCCACTTTTATTCGAACCGGGAAGCCGCTGGCATTACGGGGTTTCCGCAGACGTGCTTGCCGGACTGGTGGAGAGGGTCACCGGCATGCGGTACGGGGAATTCTTAAAACGCGCTATTTTTACTCCCCTTGATATGAAGGATACCATGTATGTTTCAGCCCTTGGGGATAAGGCGGAGAGGCTTGCGGCTATCTATTGCCGTAACGATGACGGGTCAGTGACGCCCATAACCGACGCCCAGGTCGAAAAGCTCGACTCCGAGGCATTCTGTTCGGTCAGGGCAACGTCCTTTGACGGAGGAGGCTCGGGGCTGTGCTCCACCCTTGCGGATTACTCCAAATTCGCGATGATGCTCTTAAATAACGGGGAATATAACGGCGCAAGGATACTCAGCAGAAAGACGGTGGACTTTCTTCATACCGACCAGCTGCCAGACAGGGTAAGAAAAACGATCGACTTTGAACAGGTAAAGGGCTATTCCTACTCAAACCTTTTGCGGATAATGAAGGATACCGGGCAGGCCCGCTCCAACGGAACCGCCGGAGAGTACGGGTGGGACGGAATGCTCGGAACCTACTTCCTTATAGATCCGAAGGAGGAGCTTATAGTGATCTACGGCCAGCAGGTGCTAAACGGAGACACCAAAACCCTCATCAGAAAGATGAGATCCATTGTGTACAGTGCGCTCTGATCCTTCCGTCTTTCCTATAATTCTATGGCCAGGTCATAGACTGCGGGATTTAAGAGCCTTATAAGATCCATATGTTCGTTGAGAAGGGTGATGTTCCTGTCATAATCCCTGTGGAAGTACCTGATCAGGTTATAGTAGGCCCAGGCTGAGTTGGAATCGGGATAGACGGTCGCCTTTTCGAAATACTGTTTTGCAAGAGCCGTGTCGGTGTGATCCCTGAACACGGCTTTTTTATCTCCGCTTTTTATCTCGCCGTTGATATAGAAAAGTCCCAGACGGTTGGCCGCATAGGGCTCGTATTTATCGGCGGAGAGCTTAAGAAGGGAAATGTAGCGCTCAAGACTTTCACTGATCTCTTCTTTTGGGGCGTTTGAGGAACTTAATCCGACGATGCGCTGTGCCTCCTTTGCCGCCAGGTTATTGCAGGCGTAGATATAGCCCGTATCCGCGGCTTCTTTAAAGAACTTTTCGGAGAGCGACAGACAGTCTGCTCTGTTATCGCAGGCAAAAACCTCAAAGGAAAGCCCGGGGAAGGGCTCTGTGTTAAGGGCTTTGCTGATGTCGCCCTTCAGAGCGGCAAACAATTCATTGTCAGAGCCTGCCTCGTCAAGGATGCGCCCTGTGAGGTTGAGCGCTCCGGGAGCGGAGAGGGAGAGAATGCAGGAGGCCGCAAGATAAAGGGCTGCTGACAGACGTCCGGCATAGCTCATGCCCTCGATGGCGGGGATCTCTTCACATTTACTCAGGAGAGAACCGCGTCTGTAATTCATAAGGTAGTAGCCGAGGCTCCAGAAGGAAAGGGGATAGGAATCGCCGGTTACCTTAAAGCCCCCCTCTTCGTCAATGCACAGGCCCGCAGATCTGAGATAAAGCGAAAAGGCCTCTGCATAGGGCCTCTTCCGGAATATCTTTCTATAGAAGATCAGGTCGGCGTAAAGCTTGCAGGCCACGGTATTGCCCGAGTCGGCCATGACCATGATCTCCCGCTGCGCAATGGGAGATGAGATCCCGGTTTTCGTCAGGATCTGCCCGGTATATTCCTCTATGTCATCCTTATATCGGCTGCTGCACTTAAAGAGCTCCATTCTGTTCCTCGCTTTCTGTAATGAGCTTTATGAGCCTTTCATTATCCTCATGCTTCATAAAACAGATCCGGAAATATTTATTGTCAAGGAAGGGGAAGGAGGCGCAGTTCCTGATCATCATCCCCTCTCTTATGCATCTGTCAAAGAGGATATCCGCGTTCATTGAAGCCTTAAGGAGCTTTATCAGCACAAAATTTGCCTTTGGCTCGTAGACCTTATAGCCCTCCCTGCTTTTGAAGCTTTCGGCTACAAAGCGGCGTTCCCTATCTATGAGCTCCTTTGTGGCCTTTATATATTCCAGGTCGGTAAACAGTATCTTTCCTGCCGCTTCCGCCAGGGAATTGACGCTCCAGGGGTTCTTACGGCTGTTGATAAGCTCGATCATATCCGTGTTTCCGGTTATGGCATAGCCGAGCCTTAGGCCCGGAGCCGAGAAAAACTTGGAGATCCCCCTTAAGATGATCATATTGTTATAGAAAGCGGTTAAGGGGACACAGGCTGTCTGTTCATAATCGGGAACAAACTCGATATAGGTCTCGTCCACTATCACAAAGATCCCGTGACGCTTGCAGATATCAAGGATTAAGCGCATCTCACCCAGGCTGATGGCGCCGGAGGTGGGGTTGTTGGGATTACAAAGGATCAGCAGGTCGATATCTTTTTTAAGCTCTGCCGAAAGAGCGTCAATATCCAGGGCAAACTCGTTTTCCGGGGACAGGGGGAAATAGCGGCTCATCCCTTTGCAAAGGGAGACCTCCCGCTCATATTCCGAATAGGTGGGGCCGATGATAAGGGCCCTGGCCGGATGCCTGTTCTGTATACACAGTGAGATGAGCTCGCTGGAACCGTTCCCGACTATGATATTTTCGGGGGAACAGTCACAGTAGGCGGCGATCACCCTGCGAAGCGCGGTATACTCCCTGTCGGGATAGCCTGTGATACAGTCGATGAGCCCGGGAAGGGCCTCTCTCAGCTTCGGGCTTATCCCGAGAGGATTTACGTTTGCCGAGAAGCTTATTATCTTATCCTTACCGATGCCGTATTGCTTTTCTATAAGCTCAAGATCCGAGCCGTGAAAATGATCCTGGTGTTTTATCATACTTTTTCCTTAAAATTGATATCCTGATGTGATATACTGATTATATCCGTTTCGCGCAAAAAATCAATAATTACCGTGAAGGGCTCCGATCAGTCCAAACGGTAATGCCGGACGGAAAAAAACGGGGAGAAGGTGTAGCTTTGTCAGATGTCGTAGATAGGCTGATAAACGGGTTTTTCGAGTACGAGAGCGAAAAGCTTGTGTTTTCTGCGCACAAAATCGAGACATCTGTTGTCCCGGGAGATAAGGCGGAGGGGAGCCTCTTTGTAAGCTCCCGGAGCGGAAGACGGGTAAAGGGCAGTGTATACAGCTCCTGCATGCGCCTTATGATCCTCACCGCGGAATTTGACGCGGAAGAATTTGACTTAAAATACAGCTTTGATTCCACGGGACTGGAAGCCGGAGCGATAATCAAGGGAGATATCCAGATCATATCGGAGGCGGGAGAATATTTCATCCCCTTTATCTTTACCATGGTACGAAATACCGTAAAGACCGGAAGGGATGAGGTGAAGAACCTTTTCCACTTCTCCAACTTTGCCCAGACCGACTGGAAGGAAGCGGTCAAAACCTTTTACTCCGAGGATTTCATGCCGGTCTTTGATGGAAACGACAGGCAGCATCTGGGCAAATACAGGGGCTTTTCCACGGATCCCTTCAACGAGGATAATCTTGAGCGGTTCCTGATCTCGGTAAAAAAGAAGCAGCCCCTTGAGTTTAAGACAGACAGCAGTCTCTATGAGTTTTCAAACATAACCTCGGATCTTAAGTGTACGGTGTCGGTAAAGAAGACTACCTGGGGGCTTATCGACCTTAAGGTGGGAACGGACTGTGACTTTATCGAGCCGGCTGTCGAAACCATTACCGGTGAGGATTTCCTCGGAAACCTCTGTAATCTTGAGTTTAATATAAAAGAGGAGGCGCTGCATGAGGGCAGGAATTTCGGAAGGATAATACTTACCCATGCGGACGGCACCGAAAAGCTTCGGATCTGTGTTGAGGCTTCAAGAAGAACCGGAAAGGATCCGGCAAAGGAAAAAAAGCGGGAGAGAAAGGGCCTTCTCTGCAGGCTGATGCAGCAGTACGTCGCCTTCAGGATGAAGCAGATAAACAAATCCACCTGGATCAGGGAATCCTTAAGGATAGTGGAAAAGATGAACTCTCTGGATGAGAAGAACCCGGAATCCCGTCTCTATCAGGCGCAGCTCCTGCTTATGGATGAGCGCAGGAATGAGGCGAGGTGGATACTTGAGCATATAGAGCGGGAGATGAAGATTAAGCAGAGGGGTGACGAGTACTACAGCTATTTCATGTATCTCGTGGCTCTCTACAACAGAAATGAGGAGTATATCGACAGGATCGCCGAGGAGATAAAGGGGCTTTATCAGAAGACCGGAAGCTACCGGATACTGTGGATATTGCTCTATACAGATACGGAATATACCAGGAGCGTGTCCAGAAAGCTCTACGCCATAAGGGAGCAGTACAGATCGGGCTGCAGGAGCCCGCTTCTGTATATCGAGGCCTTTAACTGTCTTGCCTCGAACCCTGCCCTGCTTTCGGAGATCACGGATTTCGAGCTGTCGGTACTCTGCTTTGCCGTAAAGAACTATAAGCTTGAGGGCGAGCTGCTTGAGAGGCTGATAAAGCTTTCCGAACGGCTGAAGCATGCTCCCGATATGCTTATCAGGCTTTTCGCCATAGCCTGGAAGTTATCGGAAAATGATGAGATAGTAAGGGCACTCTGCTGCCTTCTCATCAAGGATAATCTGACCGATGAGAAATACTTTGTATGGTATAAAAGGGGAGTTGAGAAGGATTACAACATAACAAGGCTCTATGAGTACTATATGTTCTCGGTGCCCTTTGACCACAGGATAGTCATTCCCAAGGAGGTCATACTCTACTTTAACTTAAGCAGTGACTTAAGCTATGAGAGAACGGCCTTTCTCTATGCAAACCTGATAAAGCACAGGGGAAGGCAGCAGGAGCTGTATGAGGCTTTGCTCGATCAGATCAGGAGCTTTGCCTCAGAGCAGATCATGGAGGAGCACATCGACAAAAACCTGGCCGTGATATATAAGCATGTGCTGGTGCTTCAGATGATCACTCCGGAGCTTGCGAGGCATTTTGTCAGGATACTGTTTGCCTGCGAGCTGGAGGTTAAGCAGGATGCGGTAAATGTGGTCATTATTCAGGAGGAGATAAAGGGCGAGAAGAAATATCCCGTTCAGGGAGGCTACTCCTATCCGGTGGTCTATTCCCACAATTATACGGTATTTCTGGAGGACGCCAGAGGAAGACGCAGCCTTGAGGATCCCTTAAAGCTGCACAGGCTCCTGGATGATTCCCTTTACCTCGAGGCTGTAAAGCCCTATGTATCGGATATCTCGGGCTTCTGTCTCTATATCTGCACGGTACAGAACCGATATGTCTATGTTGATGCCGGAAACGTTGATTACTGCAGACTGCTGGTGGAATCCGCGGACATCATCGATTCCTACAAGTCAGATATACGGATCGGCCTTATGCGGTATTATTACGATAACGGTGAGCTTACCACCCTGGACGAGTACCTTATGTCCATAGACATAAAGGCTCTGAGATCAAAGGACAGGACCGAGTACATTGACTATCTGGTAAGAAGGGGAATGTACGAAAAGGCTTATGAAACTGTCATCAAATACGGGGCGGAGGAGATCTCCGCGAAGATCTGCGTAAGGATCTGTTCCCAGATGATAGCCTTAAGCGACGATACCGGGGATCCGATGCTCATAAAGCTTGCCTGGTATGCCTTTGATAACGGCAAATATGATCTTCTGACCTTAAAATTCCTGGTGGATAAATACAGGGGGCTTGCCAAGGAGATGAGAAATCTCTGGAGGGCCGCAAAGAGCTTTGAGCTGGAATGCACATCCCTTGAGGAGCAGATCCTTATCCAGATCATGTATACCAGGACTGCCCTGGGGGATAAGGAGGAGATATTTGAGTCCTATATTGAGAACTGCCCCGGCAGCAGGGTAGAGCTTGCATATATCTCCTGCCAGGCCTATGAGTATTTTGCCAGGGAAAGGCTGGTGGGAGACCTTGTCTTTTCCGAGATGCTTAAATGCTTCGGGCAGGGGGAGGAGCTGAATGATGCCTGCAGGCTGGCGCTGCTTAAGCACTATGCCGAGGATAAGGTAAGCATGACTCCGCGTATCAGCGAGCTGCTTTCCTCCTTCCTCATCGATTTCCTGCACAGAAATATCTTCTATAATTTCTTTAAGGAATATAAGAACATACTCCCGGAGCTGTCCTCCTATGAGGATAAGCTTGTGATCGAATACAGGGCCAACCCCGCCCACAGGGTAGTGCTCCATTATCTTATCGAAGACAGCGAGACAAAGGATGACAGGTATCTTTCGGAGGAGATGCGCTGTCTCTTCGGAGGAGTATTTTCAAAGGAGTTTATCCTGTTTTACGGGGAAAACCTGCAGTACTATATAACCGAGGAGGACGGCGGAGAGGAAAAGCTTACCTTCAGCGATTCGACGGGTGTTTCGGAATCGGTTTCCGGGGATGATACCTCCCGTTATCATCTGTTAAATGATATGGGAGTCTCAAAGAATCTGAAGGATGACAACACTCTTTTCGAACTGATGCGGGAGTACGCCTGCAGGGATTACTTTACCGAAAAGGGATTTAGTATTTTGTAAAACAAATCGGCGTGTTAAGGAAATTATCCGGTCTGCAAAACAGACCGGATCGGAACGATCTGAAGATCGTTCCGAAGCGCACGATCTAAAGATCGGCGCGGAGAGGAATTAGAATTGAATGACGTATTGTATGTGATCGGATTCGACCTGAATGATTCGGTCTCACAGATAAGCTATGTGGAATTAAATGAGGATACTCCCAAGACTCTTGCGCAGGAGGGATCCGAAAAGAAGCTGGGGATCCCGACGGTCCTGTGCAAGAGAAACGGAGTGGCCCAGTGGTTTCACGGGCAGGAGGCCGTGACTGCCGCGGAAAGAGGAGAGGGGATAATCGCCTCAAAGCTTCTGGGAGTCGCAAGAGCGGGCGGAAAATATGAGATCGAGGGAGAAGCCTACGATGCCGCGGATCTTCTGGTACTGTTTGTAAGAAAGACTCTCAGCCAGCTTACCGGTATAACCTCCCCGGGCCAGGTAGCTTCTCTGGTATTCTGTGTTGATTCTCTGGATAAAAAGACCATAGAGCTGCTTAAGAAGATCGTGGAGACCGTTCCCGTGGAGGAGGAGCGCATCAGCTTCCAGACCTATGAGGAGAGCAGCTATTATTATATGATCCACCAGCCCGAGAGCCTCTGGGAGAGGGAGGTGACCATCTTTGATTACAGCGTTACCGGGCTTCATGGCTATCAGTTCAGGGTGAACAGAAAGACCACTCCGAATGTGGGCTTTGTGGAGAGCTTTACCATAGACGG
Organism: Lachnospiraceae bacterium; assembly: GCA_003484785.1. Classification (GTDB taxonomy): domain Bacteria; phylum Bacillota; class Clostridia; order Lachnospirales; family Lachnospiraceae; genus UBA2868. The sequence goes on along the minus strand of DNAD01000169.1, from coordinate 2,664 downwards.
TATAAGCATGCCGGATATCATGCTCGGTGAGAAGCCTTCCAAGGAGGACTGTGAGAACCTTGATGAGGATATCCTTGTAAAGGTGCACGAGTACTTCAACGGAAAGCCTGTGGGTACGGTCTATCTTCTCGGAGACGGGTTCGAGCCCGAATGGAGCTCGAAAAGCATAAGATATATGTGTATGGGAAGAAGGGTCTTTCAGGGGAAGAACCTTTATTCCAAGGGAGCATGCTTCTATGCCAGGGACAAGCTGGTCCCCTCCAGGCTTACGGAGGATTACATCTTCTTAGGCAGGGATAAGCTTAAGTTCAATCTTGGGATCTATTTAAGATACATGGGGGAGGAGCAGTATGTTGCCATAGCCGACGGCGGCGAGAACTGGTTTGACTGCGATGCCACGATAGATATGCTGCTTGACCATACTAAGGAGATAGTCCTTCTGGTAACGCCTCTTGACGGCAAGGATCCCGCGAAGCTGATAATAGAGCTTGACGGCCTTCCGGAGAGGCCGCCGAAGGCCTCAAGGATCAGGCTTAAGATAACCTTCAGCTCTGAGACCGCACTGACCGCCAGGGCTACGGATATGGGCTTTGGGGAGATATATCCCGCAAGCGGCCTGACCTGGGAAAAAAGTCTGAGGATAGGATGAGAGGAGTAAAATGACGGATCTGATCTTATGCCACAGCGCCCTTGCCGAAAATCCCTATTATCTGGTGGCTCTCGGCATAAATATATATTCCATAGAGGAGCTTTGCTTCCTGCTGAAGGAGAATGCCTGCATCCTGGATGACGATGTGCTTGATAAGGATCTGTGCACCTTCCTTATAGAAGAGGCGGAAATGCCGGTCCTTGGGAAAAAGCTGCAGTATATGCTGGAAGAAGGGGTCACTGCCGGAGAGTTTATAATGACGATCCTTGAGGATTCCATGTTCTTAAGCGACGAGGAGCTTTCCGAGGTGAGGCAGACCCTTGTGGACAGTGCCGGGCTTGACAGGAACAGGAAACACAAGAGACGGGGCGATAATATGCTGCGGAACAAAAAATACGCTCTGGCTCTGGACGAGTACAGATACATCCTTGATTCCATGGAGCGTGACTATGACAGGGAAACCTACGCGGCGGTCCTTCATAATATGGGATGTGCATACGCGGGAATGTTCCTGCTTAAGGAGGCCTCGGAGTGCTTCTTTGATTCCTATGAGCTTTCCGGTGAGAGGGAGAGCGCGGTATCCTTCCTGCTTGCGTCAAAGGCCTGTTATGAACCCGAAAAATATGACAGGCTCCTTCTTCGCTACGGCTTTAACGATGAGATCGTCCGGGATGCGCAGAGGAGATACGAGGAGCTTAAGACGCCCGACAAAAATTCGCCCCAGGCAAGGATCCTTGATAAGCTGACAGAGCTTCGGGAGTCGGGTAAGATCTCCGAGTACTACCGGGTTCTGGATGAGACCTTGCATAACTGGAAGCAGGAATACCGCCGTACAATGGGTGTATTCAAAACCACTTATTAAAATATAAATATGAAGCTGTTTGACTGGATAAAAAGGACAATAGGGATAGAGGAAGAGGAGGACGACGAGTTCTTCTTAAGCGGTCTTAAGTTCCCGGATGATTCGGAGCCCGTTTCCAATGTATTAAACTCCGCTGCCATGAAAAGGGAAAACCTGAACGTTTCGGATTACAGGGAGCGGGAGCGCTTTGTAAGGGATCACTGCGAGCAGATGACCCAGGCCTCGAAGGATGTGGAGGAGCAGAAGGCCGAGTATCAGGTGGTAATGGAGCATCTTACCGATATCGAGACTATCTCTGCCCTGAGCCCCAGAGAGCTTAAGTCGCTTCAGGGGAAGGCCGGCAGGATCATTAATATTGAGGAATCGGAGAAGAACTATAAGAGACCGGTGAGCAAGATCTCCGAAACCCAGTACAGGGAGATGGCCAGGCTTGAAAGGGAAAACAGCATGCCGGGAGCCCTAAAGAAGCTTACGGAAAGCGAAGAACGCCAGATGAAGATCAAAAGGGACTTAAATCTTCTGGAGGGCGAAAAGGGGGCTCTGGCTTATCAGAGAAGGAAGGAAAGAAACAGGGCCGTCAATTCAAAGACCTTCTGCGTGCTGCTGGTGGCGGTCTCTCTTCTGGTGATGGCAATGCTCCTGTTCATGCAGTCTACCTTCAGGACTGATGTAAGGCTCGGCATTTCCATTATTCTGGGGATACTGGCGCTTGGGCTGACAGCGGTGTTCGTAAGCTATACCGGGGCCCAGTCCGAGCAGGTGCGCATCGAGAAAAAGCTGAACCGCGCCATCATCCTTCAGAACAAGACAAAGCTTAAATATGTCAACGCAACAAATCTCATAGATTTCTACTATTCAAAATTCAACGTCAACAGCTCCTACGAGCTGCACTATATGTGGGACAAGTACCTGGAGGAGAAAAAGGCCAGGAACCATACCGAGGACGTGGCTCTGCAGCTGGATGAGGCAAGGCATGAGCTGCTTAATGCCCTGAAGGCCTGCCATATAAAGGATCCTTCGGTATTTGCCTTCCAGCCCGGCATCCTTACCGAGGAGGAGGAGATGACCGAGCTTCGGCACAGTCTCATAATCCAGAGGCAGCGCCTTAAAAAGGGAATGGATTTCAATGTATACAATATGGAGCAGTCCAGGC
>DNAD01000269.1 GCA_003484785.1 Lachnospiraceae bacterium | reverse complement strand
GGGATAGTGGTCCAGCCCGGAGTCGAGTTCGGGGATGCCGATTTCTTCAGATATGACAGAGCCGAGGCCAGAGAGCTTACGAAGGCGATGGAAAAGTACGACAATATTGTTCTTGAAGGACATTCTACCGACTATCAGCCCGCAGAGGCTCTCAAGGAAATGGTCGAAGACGGCATAGCGATCCTTAAGGTGGGGCCGGCGCTGACCTTCGGCATCAGGGAGGGGCTGTTTGCCCTGTCCATGATGGAAAAGATACTGGTTCCCGAAGATAAGCAGGCTCACTTTATCGAGGTTATGGAAGAGACCATGATGAAGAACCCCAAAGACTGGCAGAAGCATTATCACGGAACCGACGAACAGAAGGCCCTTAAGAGAAAGTTCAGCTTTTCGGACAGGTGTCGTTACTACTTTGCGCAGCCCGAGATGCAGGAGGCGATCAAAAAGCTCTTTAAGAACATGTCGGAGGTGGAGATCCCCCTAAGCATGCTCCATCAGTACATGCCCTACCAGTACATCAAGGTACGTGACGGGGTGCTTTCAATGGATCCGAAGGAGCTTGCCGAGGATTTTGTGGTACACGTGATAGAGGATTACAATTACGCGACCAAGCTCAACTATAAGATCAGCGATGTACTTATTAAGTGACTTTTGTCATATACAGTGAGATTATTTTTTCATATCTTTCGGTTGCCTTGACGGTAAGTATACGCTATAATATTTCAGAAGTTTTAAACAAAACACAGTAATCAGAATTAGATATTCTGTAAAAAATGCACATAATTATGTGGCTAATACGGAGGTAGAGAAGTTGGAAAAGTTCAAACAGATCCCTTTTGTTAAAAAGGTCGGTTTTAACAGGATTATTTTGTTTTGTGTGCTGATAGCAATGTATTTTGTTTTCTGCCTTCTGGTTCCGGGCTTCTTCGGAAAAGCCAGGATCATGAGCGTTATGAACTATGTGTATTTTCTGGGATTTTTGTCTCTTGGCGTTACTTTCGTCATCGCGACCGGAGGGATAGATTTTTCCATCGGCCCCGTAATGTTCTGCTGCGCTCTGATCTCAGGTTATACGATGGTATTTAAGGGCGCGCCGGTGATCGTATCCATTATCATGAGTATCCTGATCGGACTGATCTTCGGCATCATCAACGGATATCTCGTAGCGTACTGGACGATACCTCCCTTTATAGTTTCGATGGCTTCCATGAATATCGCCAAGGGTATCGCCGCGGTATATACAAAGACCCAGTCGGTCAGCTGGCCGTTATCCACGGATGAGAAGAACGGATGGTTCAGGAACCTGGTGAGCGCCGGCGGTTTTCCGGTCGGTCTGGTGATCTTTCTGATCGCAGCGGCCGTGTGCATGGTTATCCTTAATAATACAAAGCCCGGCAGATATATCCTCTGCCTCGGCAGCAACCGTGAAGCCGTCAGGCTTTCGGGCGTGGATACCAAAAAGTGGGAGATGCTTGCCTATGTGATCTGTGGAGTCCTGGTTGGGATAGCCGCGATATTCTTTGTCGGAGCGTACACGACGGTTCAGCCCGGATACGGCGATCAGTATAATAACGAAGCGATCGCAGGCTGTGTAATGGGAGGCACTTCCATGGCAGGAGGGCTTGCTTCCATCGGCGGGACGGTGATCGGAGTGTTCATCATCTCGCTTCTGCAGGAGGGTATTCTGGCTCTTGGTTTTGCCAAGGATATTCAGCTGATCGTAACAGGTCTCATTGTTATAGCAGTCGTTTACGCCGATGTGGTGGCGCGGCGCAGGAAAAACTAATTAAATCGAGAGGAGCGGACGGATGAGTGAAGCGATCTTAACAATGGAAGGTATCGATAAGTCTTTTCCGGGCGTACATGCGCTTGATCACGTACATTTCGACGTCAGAAGCGGCGAAGTTCACGCGCTTATGGGAGAGAACGGTGCCGGAAAATCAACTCTGATGAAGGTGCTGACCGGTATCTATACCAAGGATTCCGGAACTATCACCTTTGAAGGAAGGGAGATTGAATTTCATAATACCAGGGAGGCCCAGGATGCGGGTATAGTTATCGTGCATCAGGAGCTTAATATGGTTGGCGATCTGACAGTCGCGCAGAATATATTCATCGGTCGTGAATTTATGAAGGGCTTCAGGATCGATGACAGGAAGATGATCGAGGAATCCAACAAGCTTTTCGCCGAGCTGAAGATCGAGATCGACCCGAAGGCGAAGATGAGTGATCTTACAGTTGGAAAGCAGCAGATGTGCGAGATTGCCAAGGCAATCTCCCATCAGGCCAAGGTCATTATTTTCGATGAGCCTTCAGCAGCGCTTACCGAAAAGGAGATAGAGGATCTGTTTGTTATCATCAGGGACCTCAGGGCGAAGGGGATGGCCATTGTCTATATTTCCCACCGTATGGATGAGATCAAGGTCATTACCGACAGGGTTACGGTCATGAGGGACGGAGGATATGTAGGTACTCTGATCACCAAAGACTGTACCAAGGAAGATATCATCAACATGATGGTCGGCCGTGTTATTTATGAGAGCCCGAAGACGGAGAGCCTTGTACCGAAGGATGCGCCGGTTGTTCTGAAGGTTGAGCATCTGAACGCCGGCAGAATGGTTCAGGATGTCAGCTTTGAACTGAGAAAGGGAGAGATCCTCGGCTTCTCGGGACTTATGGGAGCAGGCAGAACGGAGACGGCAAGGGCTTTATTCGGGGCTGATCCCAAGACCGGTGGCGATATTTACATCAATGGCGAGAAGGTTACGATCAATTCCCCGCTGGATGCCGTAAAACACGGAATCGGTTATCTTTCCGAGGACAGAAAACGGTACGGTATCGTTGTACAGAAATCCATCATCGAGAATTCAACGATGGCGTCTCTGGAAAATTATATGAACGGAGCGTTCATCAATAAAGCGGAAGAGAAAAAGATCACAGAGCATTATATCAAGGAGCTTGCGACCAAGACACCGGGTCCGGATCAGCTTGTGGTGAATCTTTCCGGAGGTAATCAGCAGAAGGTCGTCATCGCAAAGTGGCTTGTCAGGAACTGCGATATCCTGATATTTGACGAGCCTACGAGAGGTATCGACGTAGGCGCGAAAAACGAGATCTATAAGCTGATGAACCGGCTGGCCTCGGAAGGAAAATCCATTATCATGATCTCTTCGGAAATGACGGAGATCCTTCGTATGAGTGACAGGATCGTCGTTATGTGCGAAGGTAAGAAGACTGGAGAGCTCGATATTTCAGAGGCTACGCAGGAAAAGATAATGAACAAAGCTACGAGAGATATTGCTTGATACGAAGGGGGAAACATGACAAAGAAAAAATCAATTTTATCGGATCAGAGATTTATCGTACTTCTGGTTATCATAGCTCTGGTGGTCATATATATGATATTCAGCCCCGAATTTCGGCAATATTCTTCGATCCTGTCGATGCTGGATTTCTCATATTATGATATTCTGATGGCGATAGGCGTGACCTTCCCGCTGATCACTGCGGGCGTTGATCTTTCTATCGGAACCGGCATGGTCTGTTATGCACTGATCGCCGGAAGACTGATCAGGGATTTCAATGTGCCGGTAGTGGTTGCTATGCTGCTCTGCGTGCTGATGGGATGTGTGATCGGCCTCGCCAACGGAGTCCTGATCGGTGTTATGGGACTTCCTCCGTTTCTGGCAACGCTCTGTACCTGTATGATCACCCGTGGTATCAGCTCGATGGTCATGGCGACGCCCTGGCCCACGACGAAGCAGCCGGGCGGATGGTTCCATTCGATCTTTAAGCTGACCTTCGGAAGCGGGCGTCAGGCGACCAAGATCCCCATCGGCTTTGTGCTTGTGGTGCTGATGGTCCTGCTTATGGAGTTTGTCCTGAACCATACAAAGTTCGGCCGCTATACCATAGCCATCGGCAGCAATAAGGAAGCTATCACTTTATCGGGCGTAAACGTTAAATTCTTCCATGTCATGGACTATGTTATCTGCGGATGCTTTGCAGGGCTTGCGGCGATAGCTTACGCAGCGGTGGTTCCGACGATACAGCCGGGAACCGGAGCAGGTCTTGAGCTTGATGCGATCGGCGGTGTTTTCGTAGGCGGTGTTTCCGCAACAGGCGGTTATGGCTCGGTCCTCGGGACTCTGGCAGGCGTTTTCGTAATCGTTCTCTTGAAGACAGGTCTTCCGTATGTGGGACTTCAGGCGAACTGGCAGCAGATAATAACCGGTCTTGTACTGATCGGTGCTGTTATGATCGATGTCATCAAGAGAAGGAGGATGGCAAAGGAACAGTAACGGGGGATATGACTCCGGGGAATTCGGTTTAAAAGCGAAGTAAGTTTATAAACATGGTATGATGCACATAGGGTGCTTCATATATACTCTGCTCGTTTTGAGAAAAATGACAGAGGAAAAAAGTTCAAGAAAAAGGAGAGAGAAAGTATGAAAAAGAAATTACTGGCAACGTTACTTAGCGCGACGTTAGCAGCTTCTCTGCTTGCCGGCTGCGGCGGAGCACCTGAAGCGGCAGCACCTGCAGCAGAGCCCGCAGCGGTTGAAGAAGCAGCTGAAGAGCCTGCGGCAGCTGAGGAAGCAGCTCCTGCAGAAGAGGCAGAAGCAGCAGCTGAAGAGGCTGAGGCACCTGCGGCAGCAGGCGGATCCGGAGAATTCACCGGAGGCACACAGTTTGACGGTGTAGTTGCAAAAGAAGCTTACAATTTCCCTGTAGACGTTAAGTCATTCCAGTCAACCTACTGGCAGGCAGCTCTTACCGGAATGGATATGGCTAAGGCTGAGCTCGGTGTTGACTACAATGCTCACGGACCTAATTCCGAGTCCGATATCGCTGATCAGGTTAATATGCTGAATTCCGATATTAACTCCAACCCTCCCGGAATCGCTCTTGCAGCCTGTGATACCACTTCGGTTCTTGATTCACTTAAGGACTGCGCAGACAAGGGTATCCCTGTAGTTGCTTTTGATACCGGTGTTGCTGATGCTCCCGAAGGCTCTATCGTAGCTACTGTTGCTACCGATAACACCCAGGCAGGTGAGGTCGCAGCTGAGAATATGTATACGGCCCTTAAGGACGTTATCGCTTCCGCAGACGCTCAGGTAAGAATCGGTGAGATCAACCAGGATGCTACCGCTCTGAACATTCAGCAGCGTGGTCTTGGCTTCATCAATAAGCTCATCTCCCTGATCAAGGCTGATGGCAAGACTGTTTCCGTAGAAGGAAATGAGTTCTATGTAAACGCAGCAGAAGGCGCTGATACCGGAGATACAGATGTTGTTATCGAAGTTGCTGTTCCCGCTCAGACAACCGTTGAGCTTTGCTCTACAGTTGCCCAGGCTATCCTTTCAAAGCCTGATACGATCGGTGTGTTCGGTTCCAACCAGACCGCAGCGGAAGGTCTCCTTGCAGCAGATGCTAACCTTTCCCTGCTTGGTCCTGATCCTGCAAACGGTGATGTTATCGGTATCGGTTTCGACGCCGGCTCTATCATCAAGGGCGCTATCGAGGATGGCACAATGTACGGTGCAGTTACACAGTCTCCTCTGATGATGGGTTATTACACGATCTATGCGCTGACCATGGCTGCTAACGGCGAGACCGTTGAGGACTTCCCGACTGCAGGTTACTGGTACAATGCAGACAACATGAACGACGATACTATCGCTCCCAACCTTTACGACTGATAGGAAGTGGCCCGGGCTTTTCGGGGCCGGCTGAGACGGTAAACGTATCATATAGTAAGACCGAGGGGACAGGGACTTTTCCCTGTCCCTTTGCTTAAGGCAAAGATAACATTTTTCGATAAGGAGAAGCAGAGATGTTAAAAGGTATTCCCAAAATTCTTTCACCCGAGCTTTTAATGGTCCTCAACGAGATGGGCCACAGCGACAGGATAATGATAGGGGACGGAAACTTTCCGGCAGAGTCCATGGGAAAGGATTGCATAGTTATCCGCTGTGACGGACACGGGGTTCCGGAGCTTTTGGACGCCATCCTTCAGGTATTTCCTCTTGATACCTATGTTGAGCATCCCGTAAACCTGATGGAGGTCATGCCCGGGGATAACGTTGAGACCCCGATCTGGGACACATACAAGGATATCGTGAAAAAGCATGACGAGAGGGGCGAGAAGGCCTTCGGCTATATTGAGCGCTTCAAATTCTATGAGGAGACTCAGAAATGCTACGCCATCGTAGCTACCGGTGAATCGGCTCTTTACGCTAACGTAATGCTTCAAAAGGGTGTTGTGGTAGACTGAACAATAGGGTAAAATATAATCGGATGGACGATCGGATCTTCCCGGTCGTTCATCCGACTTTTATCTTTTATTACGAACAATGCTTTTTGTATTAAACCATGATTCGCTGCGCCGGTTTGTGCGCAAAGCGTGCATTTAGATTCAAACTTCAGTTTGAACCGATCCGATCCTGCAATGTAGTGTTTTGCGGTTTTTAAACAGATAGGATGATAAGATATGCTTGATAATTTTTCAGAGGTCTTCGGCGACATGAATCCCCTGCTGAAGAGGCTCAAAAAAAAGAGATACGAAGAGAACATGGAGTGGCTGAGGCAAACTCACGGCCATTATTTTAAGGAAATGACAGAGCTTATGGAGCAGGCACAGGATAAGGAGAAGACGGCCTCGGATATTGCCGCGGCCATCCTTGACGCTGCCGAAAACAAGCTCAAAAGATGGGGCAGGATACCGGGCTATGCGGAGGTCAACCTCACCTTTTTTCTGATATATTATATTTTTCCCGCAATCCTTTTAGAGGAGAGCCCCCACAGCACGGCTCTGGCAGACGCCCTGCAGGAGGAGGTAAAAAGGAGATTTAAGAACAGCAACATCCGTTATGCCGACTATCAGACGATACATGACGGATTCAATGAAAAAATACTGGGGCTCTTCGGCCCTTTTGGAAAGAAAGAATGAAATGGGAGGTTGACATGGAGAAGTATTTTCTTGCGATCGATATCGGCGCTTCCGGAGGAAGGCATATCCTTGGGTGCCTTAAGGACGGAAAAATAGAGCTTGAGGAAGTATACCGCTTCGAAAACGGAATGGATAAGACAGAGGAAACAGGAGAGGATGGCCGGAAAAAGACGGTTCTTGTGTGGAACCTTGACAGGCTCTTTAGCGAGATCATTACCGGAATGAAGAAATGTAAGGAGCTTGGACGTATCCCGGAAAGCGTCGGGATCGATACCTGGGGCGTTGATTATGTACTTCTTGATGAAAATGACGAGCTTCTCGGAAAAGCGGTGGGCTACAGGGATCACAGGACGGACGGAATGGATGCCGAGGTATTTAAGATCATAAGCGAGGAGGAGCTCTACTCCCGCACAGGTATTCAGAAGGCTATATACAACACGATCTATCAGCTTATGGCGGTTAAGAAACAGACCCCGGAATATATGGAGAAGGCGGCCGCGATGTTAATGCTGCCCGATTATTTCCATTTCAGGCTCTGCGGGCAAAAGGTGCAGGAATATTCCGAGGCCACCACAAGCCAGCTGGTTGATCCCGCTACCAGGAACTGGGATTATGAGCTTATCGAAAAACTGGGATATAATAAAAGGATGTTTCAGGAGATAAAGATGCCGGGTACTGTCGTCGGGCGGTTGACCGATGAAGTCAAAGAGCTTGTGGGCTATGACTGCAGCGTTGTGCTGCCCCCTACCCACGATACTGCCTCGGCGGTAATGGCTATACCTATAGTATCGGAACGGCACGAACAGGTTAGTGCCGAAGCGCACGACTCACTACGTGAGTCGGCGCAGTGTTATATAAGCTCGGGGACTTGGTCTTTGATGGGGGTTGAGAAGGCTGAGGCTGACTGCTCCGGGGCCAGCAGAAAGGCCAACTTCAC
>DNAD01000148.1 GCA_003484785.1 Lachnospiraceae bacterium | reverse complement strand
CGTCAAAGGTGGAATAGATGACCTCAACCTGATCGCCCTCGATGGCTTCCTTGATATCGGTAACCTCCTCGGGCCTCTCATCTATAAGAAGGATGATGAGGTGCATCTCCGGGTTGTTCTGGGTGATCGATCTTGCAACATCCTTAAGCAGCGTCGTTTTTCCTGCCTTGGGAGGGGAAACGATCATTCCTCTCTGTCCCTTTCCCACGGGAGACATCAGATCCATTATCCTCATTGAAACCGGGCCCCTGGGGGTCTCAAGCCTCAGCCTCTCGTCCGGAAAGATCGGGGTAAGATCCTCAAAATTGACCCTTCTTCCCATATTTTCCGGCTTTATGCCGTTAACGGATTTAACAAACAGGAGCGCTCCGAACTTATCATTGGAGGAGCGGATGCGCATGTTCCCGGATACTATATCGCCGGTCTTTAAGGAGAACCTCCTTATCTGGCTCGGCGCCACGTATACGTCATCCTCCCCGGGCATATAATTGTCGCTTCTGATAAAGCCGTAGCCGTCGCTTAAAACTTCAAGAATGCCCTTTACCTCTATGCCGCTGTCGAGGATCTTTTTTTCCTCGGAAATATCATTTGCGCCGTTCTCCTTAAGGACGGTCTCCTTTACGGACTGGATCTCCTGCGGCGGCATAGCTTCAATGACAGCCTCCGGTTCCGGCACGGCCTTTTTCTTCGGCTCTGCCTTTGTCTTTTCCTTTTCCTTTTCCACAGCAGCCTCATGAACCTCTGCGGTCTTAGGCCTGGCTGCCTCTTCCTCGTCAAGGCTCATCATGCTGTCGATGAGCATGCTCTTTTTCATGGTGGATACATTTTTAAGGCCTCTGGCCTTGGCTATGTCCCTCAGCGCCGCAAGGCTTAGTGATTCGTATTTTTCCCTTTCCATTCTTTCCCTTCCGTATCAGATGATAACAATCCAACCTCGCACCCCGGTCATTCTCCGAGAAGCTTTTCAACACAGGACAGCTTTACGCAGAGGGCAAATACCTCCGCGGCAGTCTTAATATCCTCAAGCGAAGGATAGGTGGGGGCTATCCTTATATTGGAATCCGCAGGGTCTTTTTTATAAGGAAAAGAAGCTCCTGCGGCGGTTGTTACCATACCGGCCTCCCTGCATCTTCTTACGATGTCCTTTGCGCATCCGCTCATGGCATCAAAGGATATGAAATAACCGCCTCTGGGCTTTGTCCAGCTCCCGATGCCAAGCCCGGCAAGCTCCCTGTCAAAGCAGTCATAGATCGCCTCAAACTTGGGCCGCATGATGGCCGCGTGTTCCTTCATCCTCTTTTTGATCCCGTCCAGATCCTTAAAATGACGGACATGTCTTAACTGGTTTATCTTATCGTAGCCGATGGTTCTGATGGCCATGGATTTTCTGATCCATTCAAGGTTTTCGGCAGAGGAGGCTATTCCCGCTATGCCGGCGCCTGCAAAGGTTATCTTGCTTGTGGAGCAGAATTCATACACAATGTCTTCGTTTCCGGCCTTCTTTGCTTCCTCCAGGATATTCAGAAGCTCCTCCCCGCCGTCATCATAGAGATCGTGAACGGCGTAGGCGTTATCCCAGTAGATCCTGAAATCCTTCGCGGCAGGCTTTAATGAGGCAAAAGCCCTGACCGTATCATCGGAGTAGGTCACTCCGGAAGGGTTGGAGTACTTGGGCACGCACCAGATGCCCTTTACGGCCTCGTCATTTTCGACATGTTTTTTTACAAGCTCCATATCGGGCCCGTTTTCATCCATCGGTATATTGATCATCTCGATCCCGAAGCGCTCGGTTATGGAAAAATGCCTGTCATAACCGGGAACCGGGCAGAGGAACTTAACCTTTTTAAGCTTATGCCAGGGTGTTTCGCCGTTGACGCCGAAGATCATCGACCTCGAGACTGAATCGTACATAAGCGGAAGGGAACCGTTGCCGCAGACGATCATGTTTTCGGGCGCGGCCCCGATCATATCCCCCAGAAGCTTCTTTGCCTCATATATTCCGTCCAGTTCACCGTAATTCCTGCAGTCCAGCCCGTTTTCGGCCACTGCCACCGTTTCCGAATTTATAACATCGAGCATTCCCATGGAAAGATCAAGCTGGTCAGGCGAAGGCTTACCCCTTGCCATGTTAAGACTGAGACCTTTTCGTTTAACGGCCTCATAAGCACCGTTAAGCTCCTCTCTGAGGCTTAACAGCTCATTGCGGGATAACTCACTGTAAGGCTTCATAATATTTTCCTCCTCTGTTGTAAAGGGATTTTTAATGATGTTGGGGTTTTGGCCCTGACATCATTTTAATATTCTTTAAATACACGCCCTTCGCAGCATGTCCGCCGGGTGCGAAACCCCTGACCGCACGGCGACCTGCGGGGATGAAGGGCGAACTATTACCGAAAACGACCATAATTCGGGGATATATTATCGGATATGAATGATCAGTTATTTGAATCAAGCACACTGTATTCTGTAGGTATGATACAACAAAAATCCTGCTATTGCAATTCAAAATGATCAAGATGTCAAAAATACATTGCAAAGGAGAAACTTTTTCTTTATCATTGTATTGTAAACACGTTAATAGTCCTGTGTACCG
>DNAD01000147.1 GCA_003484785.1 Lachnospiraceae bacterium | reverse complement strand
GGCGATGGGAAACGAAGCCGGGATTGAGTGAGATTCGGGAGAGGTACTTTTTTATGGCAAGGAAAGAACAGATAACAAAAGAGGTCATCCTGAAGGGGGCATTTGAGCTTTTGAAGGAACAGGGGATCGAGAACGTTACCGCAAGAAAGCTTGCGACGCATATCGGGTGTTCCACCCAGCCTATTTTCAGAGTATATGAGAACATGGAATCTCTGAGGAATGATCTGTTTAACATGGCAAGGGATTATTATGATAATTTCTGCCTTAACCATAAAAAGGAGAGCGCCGTGCCCTTTGTGGATCTCGGCATGTGCTATATCCAGTTTGCAAAGCAGGAGCTGAACCTCTTTAAGCTTTTGTTCTTATCCTCCCATGATGAAGACAATACCATGTATGATCTGATAAACGGCAAGGAAAACGGTTTTGTAATCAAGGAGCTGAAGCGCATCCATAATCTTAAGATGGATCGCGCCCAGATGCTTTTCATGAAGATATTCATCTTCATACACGGAATGGCCTGTATGACCACCAACGGTGAGTTTGATCTTTCAAAGGAGGAGACGGTTCAGTTCCTTACCGAGATAATTGAGAACTTTACCAAAAATCAGTGAGAGATCTGATAGTAGCAGGCGGAGGCCCTGCCGGGATGATGGCTGCCATAATGGCGGCACGAAATGATAAAAGGGTCTGTCTCATAGAAAAAAACGACAAGCTCGGGAAAAAGCTTTTTATTACGGGCAAGGGGAGATGCAATTTTACCAATGCAGTGAGCGTTGAGGGGCTCCTTGATCATGTCCTTACGAATAAGAAGTTTTTATTCGGAGCTTTTTACAGTTTTGACAGCGAGGCTGTCATTGATTTTTTTGAGGAGCTCGGGCTTAAACATAAGGTGGAGAGAGGGGGAAGGGTCTTTCCCGCTTCCGACCATTCTTCGGATGTGATAAAAGCCCTTGAAAAGGAGCTTAAGAGGCTTTCGGTCGAGATCCTGTTAAATACCAGGATGAAGGAGCTGGTTATCAAAGACGGAAGAGTTTGCGGAGTAATGCTTTCGGAGGGCAGGATCATGGAAGCGGAGAACGTTATCCTGGCTCTCGGAGGAAATTCCTATCGCTCTACGGGCTCAAACGGTGAGGGAAACAGGATACTTAAGGATACCGGGCTTAAGCTTATACAATACGAGCCCTCACTGGTGCCCTTTGAGGTATCTGAAAGCTTTATCGGAAGGCTTGCGGGGCTGTCCCTTAAGAATATAAGCCTTAAGATCACCGTGGACGGGAAAAAGAGATACGAGGATTTCGGAGAGCTTCTGTTCACCCATACGGGACTGAGCGGCCCGGTTATACTGAGCGCAAGCTGCAATCTAAGGGAGGAGGACTACAAAAAAAAGGTCGAGGCCTTTATCGACTTAAAGCCTGCTCTTTCGGAAAAGCAGCTTGATCAGAGGCTTTTGAGGGATTTTTCGGAAAATATCAACAAAAAATTTGCTAATTCGCTTGGAGCCCTGCTCCCTTCAAAGCTGATACCCGTAATAACAAAGCTTTCCGGGATAGACGCGGACAAGCCGGTGAATTCGATAACAAAAACAGAGCGGAAAAATCTCTGCATGCTGCTTAAGAGCCTGAGCTTTAGCGTTAAAGGAAACAGAGGCTTTGATGAGGCGATAATCACCCGGGGAGGGGTTTCGGTAAAAGAGCTGGATCCCTCGAGCATGAAGGTAAAGAAGCTTCCGGGGCTGTCCCTTGCCGGGGAGATGATAGATACCGATGCGTATACCGGGGGCTTTAACCTACAGATAGCCTGGGCTACCGGGGCACTGGCGGGAATGAACATATAAAAAACTGCGGATCATGGATGACGAAGGAGGAAATATGAGCGTCAATATAGCGATCGACGGCCCGGCGGGGGCCGGAAAGAGCACAGTGGCGAAAATGGCTGCGAAGGAGCTGGGATTTATCTATGTGGATACAGGAGCGATGTACAGGGCGATGGCTCTGTATTTCCTGCGACAGGGTATCGGGCCGGATGAAAGGGAAAGAATAGAGGAGGGCTGTGAAGGCGTCGACATAACTATTGATTATGTAAACCAGGAACAGATAGTTTTCCTCAATGGGGAAAATGTCACCGGGCTTATCAGGACGGAGGAGGTCGGGAATATGGCATCCGCAAGCTCTGCTGTCCCGAAGGTCAGAAAGAAGCTGGTGGCACTTCAGCAGAGGCTTGCCCAAAAACGCGACGTAGTCATGGACGGAAGGGATATAGGCACGGTTGTCCTTCCAGACGCTTCCGTAAAGATATACCTTACCGCCGATGCTTCGGTGAGGGCAAAAAGGCGTTATGACGAGCTTGCCGCAAAAGGGATGCAGGCAGATCTTTCAGAGATAGAAAAGGATATCATCGAAAGAGATGAGAGAGACATGACCAGGGAGGCATCCCCCTTAAGAAGGGCCGAGGATGCGATCCTTATAGACAGCTCGGACCTTACGATACCGCAGGTCGTTGAGAAGATCGTATGTCTTGCAGGTGCAGTCACCGGTACGGGGGAATAAGAGAATGGAGATCATTGTCGCTAAGAATTCGGGCTTCTGCTTCGGAGTAAAGAGAGCGGTCGATACCGTGACCGGGGAGCTTAAAAAGGGCGGACAGATATATACCTGGGGGCCTATCATCCACAACGATGAGGTGGTCGGCGACTTTGAACAACAGGGAGTCAGGACAATAAACAATATCGAGGAGCTTAAGGGAATCGAGAAAATACAGGGAAAGAGGCAGACCGTCATAATAAGGGCTCACGGGGCCCCGAAATATATTTATGAGATCATTGAGGAAAAGGGGCTGGAGCTTTCGGATGCCACTTGTCCCTTCGTAAAAAAAATACATGAAACGGTAGAAAGGGAAAGCCGGGACGGCAAACAGATCATTATAGTTGGAAATGCAAAGCACCCCGAGGTCGAGGGGATCATGGGGTGGTGCGAGAACGATCCGATAGTAGTCGAGACCACTGAAGAAGCGCGGAATTTAAAGGATTTGCGGAATATTCCGGTATGCGTGGTCGCCCAGACGACTTTTAATTTTAACAAATTTCAGGAAATAGTTGAAATTTTGAGTAATAGTTGTTATGATATTAATGCTGTAAATACGATTTGTAATGCAACCGAGCTGAGACAGACCGAAGCGAGAAAGCTAGCCTCGCAGGTGGATGCCATGCTGGTTGTAGGCGGTGCAAAGAGCTCTAACACACAAAAGCTATTTGAGATATGTAGTAGTGAATGTAATAATACTTATTTTATTCAGACTGCTAAGGATCTAAAAGGAAACGATTTTTCCCTGCGTAATACTTTGGGTGTAACGGCCGGAGCATCTACCCCAAATTATATTATTGAGGAGATTTTAAATTATGTCAGAACTAACTTTTGGAGAGATGTTTGAACAGAGTAATGTTAAAACAATTCACAGTGGCGAGGTGGTAGAGGGTACTGCCATTGAGGTCAAGCCTGATGAGATCATTCTGAGCTTCGGATATAAGTCCGAGGGCGTGATCCCGAGAATTGAATACTCCAATATACCGGGACTTGATCTTACTACCTGCGTAAGCGTAGGAGATACTCTTGAGGCTAAGGTTCTCAAGGTTAATGACGGAGAGGGTCAGGTACTTCTTACATATAAGAGACTGGCTCAGGACAAGGGTAATAAGAAGCTTGAGGAAGCCTTTAATAATAAGACTCCTTTGAAGGCTAAGGTAGCCGAGGTATTAAACGGCGGTCTGAGCGTTATAATAGATGAATCGAGGGTGTTTATACCCGCAAGTCTTGTTTCCGATACTTATGAAAAGGATCTTTCCAAGTATCTGGATCAGGAGATAGAGTTTGTGATCACCGAATTCATTCCCAAGAGACGCAGGATAATCGGTGACAGAAAACAGCTTCTCATGGCCGAGAAGGAAAAGAGACAGAAGGAGCTGCTTGAGCGTATCCATGAAGGTGATATCGTTGACGGCGTAGTCAAGAACGTAACCGATTTCGGTGTATTCGTAGATCTCGGCGGCTCGGACGGACTCCTTCATATTTCAGAGATTTCCTGGGGCAGGGTTGAGAATCCCAAGAAGGCATTCAAGCCCGGACAGGAGCTCAAGGTTCTCATTAAGGAGATCAACGAGAATAAGATCGCTCTCAGCCTTAAGTTTGAGGGTACGAATCCCTGGGATGGCGTTGAGGATAAGTATGCCATCGGTACGGTTGTTACCGGAAGAGTTGCAAGGATGACCGATTTCGGTGCCTTCATTGAGCTTGAGCCCGGCATCGATGCTCTGCTTCATGTTTCACAGATAGCCAGAGAGCATATCAACAAGCCTTCAGACGTGCTTAAGACCGATGATATGATCACTGCCAAGGTTGTTGACTTAAAGCCCGAGGAAAAGAAGATCAGCCTCAGCATAAAGGCTCTTCTGCCGGCTGCGGAGAAGGCTCCCGAGAAGGAAGCCGAGGCGCCTGCTGCCGCTGAGGATGATGACGAGGATTTCGCATCTGTCGATATAGAGGCCGAGATCGCAAAGAGCAAGGCTGAGATGGAGGCTGAGGAAAGCGCTGCCGAAGAGGCTGCTGCAGAAGAGTCCGCAGAATAAGAAAGATCAATAACAGCATATATTTTCAGAGAGGCAAGCCGATGGATATCGTGCTTGCCAATCTAAAATTCAGATAAAAAATAAAAGGGGAACTGTCAAATGGCATATGATTACGAAACCTTTATGACTCAGGTATATAAGCTTACCAGCATTGACCTGACCGCATACAAGGAAAAACAGATGAAAAGGCGTATCGATACGCTGATCAACAAGCATAAGTGCAAGGGCTACGAGGATTTTGTATCACAGCTTAAAAGCGATAAGGCCCTGTTCGAGGAGTTTGTTAATTATCTGACGATCAACGTTTCAGAGTTCTACCGGAATACCGATCAGTGGGAGCTCATGGATAAGGAGTATATTCCCGAGCTCATCAAGCGATTCGGTACTAACCTTAAGGTATGGAGCGCGGCCTGCTCGACAGGTGACGAGCCCTATTCCCTTGTAATGGCTCTTTCGAGGCACATTCCACTGAATAAGATCAAGATCATTGCTACGGATCTTGACAAGCAGGTAATGGCTCAGGCAAAGACCGGTCTCTATTCGGCAAAGAGCGTTAACGGGGTTCCCAGGGATCTCAAGGAAAAGTATTTTACCAAGGTCGGTCCCTCCTACCAGATCTCCAATGATATCAAATCGCGGGTGGAGTTTAAGGAGCACAACCTGTTAAAGGATCCCTATATTACAGGCTGTCACTTTATCGTATGCAGAAATGTTCTTATCTACTTCACGGATGAGGCCAAGGAAGGGATATATCAGAAGTTCTATAATTCACTTCAGCCCGGTGGTCTGTTCTTTATCGGAAGCACGGAGCAGATCGTGAATCACAAGCAGTATGGGTTTGAAAGAAGGAATTCCTTCTATTACCAGAGGCCGGTTTAAGGCAATAATTTTCGATACCGGCATCATATGATCAGAGCTTTAAGAAGCGCGGTTCCGTAAACGGACAGCGCTTCTTTTTCTTTAAGCTCACTGAGGGCGATATATGCCCGGTCGGAAGCGTATTCCATTTTAAACAGAGTCATGCCGCATAAACCGGCGGGAGCGGGCACGAATTCGGAAGATACCTTTGTATAACAGGTATCTTTTTTTGCGTTTTCGCGGTATTGTTTCTCAACTCCCGAGGCTATGCTTTTAAGGATACAGGTATCCTCCAGGGGAAGATAGTAATAATCCCTGTAATTATCGTAAAAATGCTTAAGAGTAAGCTCCTCTGCGGGTACACGGATATTAACGAGATTTTTATCAAAGGCTGCAAATATGCCTTCGTTATATGATTTAAAACCCCTGGGAAGCTTAAGGTCGTGGGAAAAGCTTAGGATAAGCTCCTTACGGGGAGAACCGTTAAGGCCCTTATAGCTGTTGAGGCGGCTGTCTATATATTCAAGCTTAAGCTCCTTAAGGCGGGTATATTCAAGTATCGGCAGTATCCTTACGACTCCGAGCATATCCTCAAGGTTATGATTAAGCAGCAGCTTTAAAGACTCTTGCGATCCTGTCTTTTTGTAATCCTGATATACACTTATCAGCTCCCTTCCGGAAAAGAGATCGTTTCGTTCAATGCCGAGGAAGCGCTCTATTTCCTTAAGCTTCAGCGAGTTTAAGCCCAGAAGCTTTTTACAGGGTTTTATTTTTGCATAGATATCTATCGATCCGAGATCCCCGGGAAGGAATCCGATCCCGTATTTTTCGGCCTTGTATCTCAAATAGGGGAGGTCGAACCTTTGACCGTTATAGTGAAGCAGGGTATCAAAGCCCTGTGAAAATTCGAGGGCTCTTCTGAGTACCGGCTCTTCCTCATCCAAAGTATCGGCAAACCACTGGTATATGGTATACCGGTCCTTCGAAAAAAAACCCATGCCTGCCAGGTAAAGATGGGAGGTTTGTTTTGAAAGGCCGGTGGTTTCTATGTCCAGAGTAAGGAGCCTCTCCGGATCGCCGAAGGCTTTCAGATCGATGCCCGGGATAAGTGAATCCAGCACGTATTCCTGTTTTATCTCTCTCATTATGATAACTCCCGTGAATTGTATCTTTATTGTATCATATCATAAAGCTTCAAGGTTAGGGCAATCGCTTAATATCTTTTCAGGTTGTGAGGGGTTACTATTCACAGCACAAAAGGCTGTGTTAAGCGATTGCCCTTCCACAAGGTAACAACTGCTATGAAAAAAATAATTACTATGTTATAATATGGTTCATGTGGGAAGTAGAGATACTAGGGGTTTCGATTTATTATATTACGGGCCTGCTCATAGTCTTCAGTTTTATCGGATGGGTGTGGGAAAGCTCCTATGTTTCGGTGTGCGAGAAAAGGCTTGCAAACCGGGGCTATGTTATGGGGCCCTTGTGTACCATATACGGGGTTGCCGTAGCGGTTGCCTATATTGTACTGCGCCCTCTGAGGGGGCAATATATACTGCTGTTCTTAGCCGGTACGATATTTGCCACGGTTCTTGAGCTTGTGACCTTTAAGGTTATGGATACGGTATTTCATACCAGCTGGTGGGATTATACCGATAAGAAGTTTAATTATAAAGGCATGGTATGCCTGGAAGCCTCGGTTTTATGGGGGCTGTGCGCGGAGCTTTTGTTCACCGTGATGATCCCGTTTTTTGACTGGTTTACCTCCCTTTATCCGAAGAGGACCGGGGAAGCGGTCTATACGGTGATCTTTTTCCTGTATCTGATCGACTTTACCATAGCAACCATAGCCGCGGCCGATATCAGCAAACAGATCGCAAAGCTCGAGGCCATGCTCGATGAGATCGGGGCGGCGCTTAAGAATTCAAGGATATATTCCACAAGTGAGGAAGTGGTCTCAAAGCTTCTTCAGCTAAAGACCAACCTTGTGGAGGCCGATTACCTGAGGAGATATTCCAAAAGGCTTGAGGTCATGCAGGCTGTCTGGGCGGATCAGTTTAAGTTCCTTGGGATAAAGGAAACCATGACCGATCTTCGGGGGAAGCTTAAGACGGCCGCGGGAAAGTTTGAGGAATCCTGGGCAGGAGCCAAATTTAAGGTAGCGGAGAGCAGGGTCTTTAAGGCTTACCCGAAGCTTAAATCAAAAAAGAAGCTTACAGATATATTAAACAGCAAGGAGGATGATTGATGGCATTTACATTTAAGGGCGGGATCCATCCGTTTGACGGTAAAGCCATGTCCAAGGACAAGCCGATGCAGGAGGTCTTTCCGGAGGGGGAGATGGTATATCCGCTTTCCCAGCATATCGGAAAACCGGCGGCGGCGATCGTAAAAAAGGGGGACAGGGTGCTTATGGGGCAGAAGATAGCAGAGGCCGACGGCTTCGTTTCTTCTCCCATATATGCCTCTGTTTCGGGAACGATCAAGGGCATCGAAAAAAGGCGGGTTCTTACAGGCGACATGGTTAATTCCATAATCCTTGATAATGACGGGCTTTACGAGGAGGCCCCCAGGATACCTGTAAGGCCCATCGCAGATATGACAAGGGGCGAGGTCATAAACATCATCAAGGAGGCAGGCGTAGTCGGAATGGGCGGCGCGGGCTTTCCCACGCATGTGAAGCTTTCCCCAAAGAACCCGGATAAGATCTATTATGTTATTGCAAACTGCGCAGAGTGTGAGCCCTATCTTACCAGTGACTACAGAAGGATGATCGAAGAGCCGGAAAAGTTAGTCAACGGGCTGAAGATAATGCTGGCTCTGTATGATCATGCGGAGGGGATCCTTGCGGTTGAGGATAACAAGCCCGACTGTATTAAAAAACTGAAGGAGCTTGTGATAGACGAGCCCAGGATCACGGTCAGGGAGCTCAAGACCAAGTATCCCCAGGGCTCCGAGCGGCAGCTCATTTATGCCGCCACAAAGCGTGCAATAAATGCGTCCATGCTTCCGGCCGATGCGGGCTGTATCGTTAACAATGTGGATACTATCTGTGCCATATATAACGCAGTCATAGAGGGACGCCCTCTGATAAGAAGGGTAATCACCGTTACCGGAGATGCGGTGCGCTTCCCCCAGAACTATATCGTTCCCTGCGGGATGAGCTATGAGGAGCTTCTTAAGGAGGCGGGGGGCCTTAAACAGGAGGCGGCAAAGATAATCTCGGGCGGTCCGATGATGGGCTTTGCTCTTTTCGATCTCAACGTGCCCACTACAAAGACGAGCTCGGCACTGACCTGTCTTACAAAGGATGCGGTGGCGGAAGCGAAGCCTACAAACTGCATCAACTGCGGCAGATGCGTGGAGGTATGCCCGGGAAGAGTCATTCCTTCGAAGCTTGCGGACTTTGCGGAGCATAATGACGAAGAGAAGTTTCTTAAGTATAACGGGCTGGAGTGCTGTGAATGCGGCTGCTGCAGCTATGTATGTCCCGCAAGGAGGCAGCTTACGCAGAGCATCAAGACTATGAGAAAGATAGCTCTTAGCCATAAAAAGAAATAAATTTGCAGGTCGGCTGCGAACAGTAACTACATGGCAGCCGTACAGGTGGAAAATATTCTGAGAGGAGTTGAACATTGAGCGACTTGAAACATGTTTCCTCAAATCCGCATATCAGAAGCAGTATGTCAACACAGAAGATCATGCTGATCGTGATTCTATCACTGCTTCCTGCCGCGTGCTTTGGGATATGGAATTTTGGGATCAGAGCGCTGCTTCTGATCGTTGTATGCACGGGAGCCTGCGTGCTCACGGAATTTCTGTATACAAAGGGTATGAAAAAGGAGCTTACCATTACGGACTTAAGCGCCGTGGTGACCGGGCTTTTGCTCGCGCTTAACCTCCCTTCGACCCTTCCCTGGTGGATGGCTGTAACAGGCTCGGTATTTGCCATCCTTGTTGTGAAGATGCTGTTCGGAGGACTGGGACAGAATTTTATGAATCCGGCCCTCGGGGGGCGCTGCTTCCTGGTGATCTGCTTTGCAGCCCAGATGACAGATTT
>DNAD01000248.1 GCA_003484785.1 Lachnospiraceae bacterium | reverse complement strand
CAAAAGGCTGTGAATAGTAACATGCAATCCTGTCAGGGATGGCTCTGCATCAGCGAGGACGGATAAAGAAGGAATGGAGGATCTGATGGAAAACAGTAATAAGGAGGCTTTCGGCAGGGATGATATACGGGATCTTTTGTGCGGCCTTAAGGAGGGAAGGGTCAGCATTGAAGAGGCTGAGCTTTTTATCAGGAAAAAACCTCTCATCGATCTGGGCTATGCCAATATAGACACACAAAGAGGCATAAGGACCGGGGTGAAGGAAGTGATATACGGCGCCGGAAAGAGCGCCGGACAGATCAAGGGTATCGTAGAGGCCATGAAGGAGGCAGGACAGGAAAATATACTGATCACGAGGCTGTCGCCCGAAAAGGCATCTGAAATACGCAAAGAGCTGTCATTTGATTATTATGAGGATGCGAAGGCAGGGATAGTGGGATCGGTAAGGGAGCCTGACGGGATCGGAAGGATAGCCGTGGTAACCGCGGGTACCAGCGATATTGCGGTAGCGGAGGAAGCCTGCATCACAGCCCTCTTTCTCGGCAATGAGGTCGTAAGGGTATACGATGTGGGGGTAGCGGGGATCCACAGGCTGTTTTCAAGGATCGACGATATCATGTCTGCCAGAGTGATCATAGCCATAGCGGGAATGGAGGGCGCCCTTGCAAGCGTTGTGGGGGGGCTTGCAAGCTGCCCCGTGATCGCGGTGCCTTCAAGCGTCGGATACGGAGCCTCCTTCGGAGGAGTATCGGCCCTGCTTTCCATGATCAATTCCTGTGCCAACGGGATCTCTGTCGTAAATATAGACAACGGGTTCGGGGCTGCCTATCAGGCAAGCCTTATCAACCATATAAGAGCTTGAAGGTGCAAAAGGTGAAAGAGAAGGGTTACTGTCACGGGACTGAAGGCTGTGAAGGGCAGCAGCGCCGGAAGGAAGAAAAACGGCCGGATATCTGTTTTATATTCAGGAGGAAGAGACATGAGGACATTATTTCTGGATTGTGGGATGGGAGCCGCGGGGGATATGCTTTCCGCGGCTCTTTACGAGCTTATGGGGGATGATGAAAGGAAGGAATATCTGAAGGAGCTTAAGGAAGCGGGGATCCCGGGGGTTGAGATAGAGGCGCAAAGCTCATCAAGACGCGGCATCGCCGGTACAATGTTCAGAGTGAAGGTGGAAGGAGTCGAGGAGGGGGATGATTTTGACCATTATGGTCATGAAAACGATCATCATCACGAACACGAACACCGTGAAAATGCCCACCATCATGAGGAAATTGACCATTCCGGTCATTTCCATGATCACGATCACGAGCATCATCACGGGGACGATCATGACTTTGACCATGAGCATCATCATGACCACGAGCATCATCACGGGGATGATTACGACCATGACCACGGGCATCATCACAGCCACGAGCATCATCACGATCACGAACATCATGATCATGACCACACCCATGAGCATTCCCACTATCATACTTCAATGAAGGATATCGAGGAGCTCATCAAAACGCTGAAGTTATCTGATAAGGTAAAGACGGATGTGAAAGAGGTATACAGGCTCATCGCGGAGGCTGAGAGCAGGGCCCACGGTACGGAGGTCTCCATGATCCATTTCCATGAGGTTGGAATGATGGATGCCGTAGCGGATATCACTGCGGTCTGTCTTGCCATGGAAAAGCTGGGGCCGGAATGGGTTGTCTGCTCCCCGGTCCATGTGGGAAGCGGAAGCGTAAGATGCCGGCACGGGATAATGCCGGTGCCGGCACCCGCGACTGCCAATATTCTGACGGGGGTACCGATCTACGGCGGCAGCATAAAGGGGGAGCTTTGCACTCCTACGGGGGCAGCACTTCTCAAATACTTTTCCGCAGACTTCGGGGACATGCCTTTGATGAGCGTTGAAAGGACAGGCTACGGACTGGGCAAAAAGGATTTTGAGGCCGCAAACTGCGTAAGAGCGATGCTTGGGGAGACCGAGGAAGGGGAATTTCGTCCGCACGGGCAAAGCGTCCGGGAGACGGCAGCGCCTCATGAGGAACAGATCCTCGGGCTTTACTGTAATGTGGACGATATGACGGGCGAGGAGATGGGCTTTGCCATGGAAAGGCTGCTTGAGGCCGGAGCGCTCGATGTCTTTACCATCCCCGCGGGAATGAAGAAATCAAGGCCCGGGACGGTCTTCTGCGTACTCTTAAGACCGCAGGACAGGGAAAGACTGGTAAGGGAGATATTTAAGCATACGACCACCATCGGCATAAGGGAGAGCGAATATAAAAGGTATGTTCTTCGAAGGGGGATGACAGAGCAGGATACCGGAACGGGAAAGGTAAGGATCAAGGAATCGGAGGGCTACGGTGTCATCCGTAAAAAGCCTGAATTCGAGGACATGGCCGAGCTTGCCGGAAGGCTTGATATCAGCCTTATGGAGGCGCGGGAACTCCTTCGGGGCAGTAAATGATCATACGGGACGATTTTCAGAACAATGATTGTTTTTATGATCGTTTTGTTATATCATACTCGTCGGAATATTGTTACTGTTCACAGCCTTTTTTGCTGTGACGGTAACGGAATATTTACTTGTCAGCATATTAAAACCAAATGGGCTTATAAGGGGGAAATATGAACAGAATCAAAAAAACAGTTGCGGGCATACTGCTCTGCGTCATTGCTCTTACGGCCGGTACGCAGAGGGCCTATGCATCCACTGCGGGCAATCTGCTGCCTGAATTTGTGATCTACGTAAACCGTGCCCTTGACTGCGTGACAGTCAAGCTTAAGAACCCGGACGGGACCGAGACTGCGGTAAAGTCAATGGTATGCTCTACCGGAAGGGCCGGACATGAGACTCCGCTGGGGGTATATAAGACCTCGGATTATTACGACTGGAGGCTCATGGTGGACAGAACCTACGGAAGATACGCGGTAAGGTTCAACCGCGGGATCATGTTCCATTCGGTGCCTTATTTTTCAAGGAATCCCGGCAATCTGGAATATGACCAGTATAATCTTCTGGGGCAGAAGGCTTCTCTCGGCTGCGTGAGGCTTGCCGTCACAGATGCCAAGTGGATATATGATTTCTGCAAAAAGGGAACGCAGGTGGTCGTTTACGATGACCTGACATCACCGGGGGAGCTTGGCAAGCCCGTTCCGATAACTATCGATCCGTCTTCGATCTGCAGAGGGTGGGATCCCACCGATGTGAACCCTCTGAATCCCTGGCTGGTCGCTTCCCAGGGCGGAGCCGCTCAGGACGCCGGTGCTTCTTTGAAGTAGAAAGCACAGCATAATTGGTTATATTTGTTCTGAACACTGTGTATGAACAGATACAAGAATAAGTTGAAATTGTTCGTTTTATGTTTTATACTTATGATTGAGGTGATCAAATTGAAGGAAAGACGTGATGTTACAAGAACAAAGAATGCAATAGAGCGTGCGTATCTCGAGCTGCTCTTCCAAAAAGGGTACGGTAAGATAACAGTCAATGAGGTCATAAATCTTGCCGATGTGAGCAGGGGGACCTTTTATGCCCACTACAGGGATATCCCGGATCTCGAAGAGAAGGTTGAGGAGAGGGCGATACAGGATCTTAAGGAAGCTTGCGAGGGAAGCAATCCGGAGCGGGGAAGTATGACCTACAGAGAGAGGCTGGAAAGAGTGTTTGACCGCTTCTATATCTTTAAGGATCATTTCACCAAGCTGCTTATGGCTGAAAATAATGCCAAAATGATGGATAAGATAAGGTGGTTCCTTGTAAGCGCCCTGGAGCGTGCGGAGACTAAGGAGAAGGTGGTCGAAAGAGTCGGGGAGGCAAAGGCCGAAATGATCTTTCATATCATGGCCGGGGGCTTTGTTTCGGGCTTTGAATATCTTATCAGACATGAGAACGAGATCGGAAGAGATGAGGTCATAGACCTTATGTGCAATATGATCGGCGGAGACCTTAAGCAGGTCATGGATGATATAACATAATGGGTAGAGACGTGCCTGTCCGCTATAAAGAGGGATAAGCCTGTCTCTGTATATAATATGATGTTGGGGTCAAAAGCACTCCGTGCCATTTTGCGATACAAGATATAGCTATTTCAAGCAAGCTTGATAGCTATATCTTGTATCGCAAAAGGTGCTAACGCACCTTTTGACTCCTACATCATAATATATGGTATCCTTGCGAAAATGCGGATCGGACGTTGTTCCGGGCCGCATTTTCTGTTGAAATCATATACGGCATGTGGTAAAATTCTCTTCAAGCGGTTTAAGTTGAGCAGTGGTGACTTATTTTGTGCTGCTGCGGTCCTTTACCGTATAGTCTGTTCTGTGACCCGGTCGATCCGGAAAGCCGTATTTTCGGGCCGGGTCCTGAATGGTTGGCGCAAAATAAAGAAAAGGAGAAGGTAGAAGGTATGAGACGTAGTATTACAGCACAGCTGATGCTGATGATTTTGCCGCTTATTATCGTTCTTATCGTTGCGGTAGCTTTCCTTGGCGTTGAGAACTTAAATACGCTGCAGGAAGCAAAGGAGGTCTATTACGATACCATAGGCCAGATCGAAAATACGATAAATATCATGGACAGGGACGGTTACCAGGCTTTGTACGGCATGGTAGGCGTTTATGAGGTCCATATGGGGCTTGAGCCGGAGGAGATGCTTCAGGACAAGATCGCGGCCTATGAGGAGAATTACCAGCAGGTCATCGACGGTACGACAAAGCTGAAGCAGCAGTATAATGTGGATCCCTATCTGGCAAATGATTTCAGGGCCACAGGCCAGACAAAGAGCTGCGTGGCGATCCTCGACGATTTCCTTAATGAGATGCAGGCCTGGAAAACCGCTTATAATGTAGAGACCGGCGAGGGCGATATCAAAGTGGCCGAGGAGGACTTCGAGATAGCGAGGGAGCATATCAACCTGATGGGCGAGATCGCGGGGGAATATGCCGAATATAAGAATACGGAGCTTCAGAACGAAATAAAGAAGACTCTGTTGCTGTCCGTCGTAGTGGCTGTGATAGCTACGGTCCTGTGCGTGATCTACGGTGTGACTACCGCTCTTAAGATAGCCAAGGCTACCAACAACATAAAGGATACCATTTCGAAGCTTTCCCAGGGTGATCTGACCACCGACGTGGATGAAAAGATATTGAAGAGAGGCGATGAGATCGGAGATATGGCCCGGGGAACGGACGGGTTTATCAAGACGCTTCGCGAGATAGTAGGACGGATCCAGAAGTCCGCTACCAGTGTTCTTTCCTCGGGTGACGATCTCGAGAGCATGGCATCACAGTCCAGCCAGACCGCCGATGATATCGCCCATGCAGTGGATGATGTTTCCAAGGGCGCGGTTTCACAGGCAGAGGATATCGAGAACGCGACGATGCGTGTAAACGAGATGGGTACCATCATCGAGACCATAGTTGATAATGTTGC
>DNAD01000249.1 GCA_003484785.1 Lachnospiraceae bacterium | reverse complement strand
GCTACTGCGCAGGCCGCAGGAAAGCATACCGCGACTATGGAGTCGTTCACCCCAAGGTGGTCTCCTTCGCTGTCCTGTTTTCTGAGGCCATGAGGTCCGTCGCTTACCATGACCTCGGGTATCCCCAGCCTCTCCACTCCCTTGAGATGCCAGAAGTCCTTTCCCGAACACATCCCCGCCTTTTCCTCAAGGGTCATCTCACTAACCAGTTTCTTTATATCCATATCATTCTCCTTATCTGCGCCGATTTGTGTCAACAAATCGTGCGTCCTCTCTATTTCCTTGCCACCGTATCCAGATCCCATTTCTCGTAGATCTTCGGAACATCATTGATAAGGCGTTTCGTATAATCAGCCTGTGGGTTTAGGATAACCTCCTCGGCAGGCCCCGACTCCACAAACTATAAAATGATGTTGGGGTCAAAAGCACTCCGTGCCATTTTGCGATACAAGATATAGCTATTTCAAGCAAGCTTGATAGCTATATCTTGTATCGCAAAAGGTGCTAACGCACCTTTTGACCCCTACATCATAAAATAATTATATCAAAATATCCCTGTTCATTTATATATTTCCGTATATTTGTAAATATTGTCCATAAACGACATTTAAAATATGTACATATTATAAATATTACATAATCCCCCGCTTCTGTCATACTTGATTTTGCCGGTTTTCTAACTTAAAATATGAGTATGGATTATTCGGTCGGAACAATTGAATCCGGAATGTATTATGACGGCCTTGACAATGCTGAACGCATCTACTCAAATATCGATACATACGGTGAGGATCTTAAGGAAGTATGCGAAGCCGAGACAGAGCTGTTCTTTTATGTCAAAACCGGCAACCTTGTTAAGATCAATACATTATCAGAGGACGTGGACTTTATTTCAAAGCTCCTTCCGGCCGGTCTGAAAAAGAACCGGACAGGATACGACCTAAGGGTATGCGAGCTTATGACGCTGGCCGGAAGCGCCGCCGTATCCGCAGGGCTCTCCGGGCTTCTGCGCCACAGGATCCTCAGGGATTACATCGCAAGGCTTCAGGACAGCAGAAAAGAGCAAAAAAGCGTTTCCCGCGCCGGAAATGCATTAATAGACGGAGGTATACGATGCATCAGGACAGCATTGCAATAGAAATAAGGGATGAATATGGAAATGTAAGACAGAAAACGGAGAACAGAGGACACAGTGAGCTTGTGTGGTACGGAAGCTACGAGCCCGGGGATCGTATTATTGTAAAGGCTTTCCCTTCCTCCTTCGTCAGGATACAGATCGATCAGAAGCTTCCTCCCGCAGAGGTCTATATCAAAAAAGGCTGCTTTGATTTCCCTGTTCCCTTCGGGTGTGCGAAAGAAGCCTATCCGGAGGAAGCCTTCACCGGAGTATATCATCAGTTAAGCGCCTATTATCCGGGGGAGAACAGAGGCTTCCGTCTGCTGAGCGAAAACCCTCTGGATATACGTGAAGAGGATACCTCACATTTATCACAGGATTCCCCTGTACCGTTTTTCGAATGCGAAAACGAGGTCTATCCCCATTGC
Organism: Lachnospiraceae bacterium; assembly: GCA_003484785.1. Taxonomy (GTDB): domain Bacteria; phylum Bacillota; class Clostridia; order Lachnospirales; family Lachnospiraceae; genus UBA2868. Next base: position 4,849 of record DNAD01000249.1, on the reverse strand, counting down.
ACCGCAAGCGTCGAGACCAGAAAGGAATCTGTCTTTGCCGCAAGAAATACCATAGACGGCATGATCATCACCGAAGGACACGGCCACTACCCCTTTACCTCCTGGGGCAACGCCAACGACCCGGATTCACATATAGATCTCTGGTTTGGGAGAAGTGTCTGTGTTGAGGAGATCCATCTCTTCCTGCGTACCGATTTTCCCCACGATAACCACTGGAAGGAGGTAACCCTGTTCTTCGATGACGGACACGAGATACCCATAGCCCTTGAAAAGACCGGAGCGTGTCAGTCCGTGATACTCCCCTCCCCCAGGGTCACCTCATACATCAGGCTCGGAAAGCTTAAAAAGGATGAAAATAACCCCTCTCCCTTTGCCTCACTGGTTCAGTGGAGGGTATTCGGAAGAGAGGTTTAGAATATCAGTATTTAACCTGTTCAGGTATGCATTTTTCAAGCTCCTGTCTGGGAATGGAAAGGAATATCTTTACAAGCTCCGGATCGAGCTGGCTTCCCGCCACCTCCTGCATGATCCACACGGCATCCTCATGGGTTCTGGGCTCCTTGTAGGAGCGCCTCATGGTAATTGCCGAATAGGTATCGGCGATCGCGATCATACGGGCGGCAAGAGGGATATCCTCCTTTGGCAGATGATAGTAGCCGTTTCCGTCCACTCTCTCATGATGATACAGTATCCAGCCGGAGATCTCCTTAAAGGTCTGCAGCGGGCTCAGTATCCTGACGCCGATCTCAGGGTGGCGGCGCATTATTATCCACTCCTCTCCCGTCAGCTTAGCGGGCTTGTTCAGTATCGACTCGGGCACCCCGAGCTTGCCTACATCATGCATCAGAGCCGCGTAGGCCAGGCTGACCGGATTTATCTCCTTCTTCAATGCCGGGGGCAGATGCCTGTAGAACAGCATCGTAAGCTCCTGCACATGTCTGCTGTGTCCGTTTAAGTTCGGATCTCTGGCATCGATAACACCAACCAGAACCTCCGCTATATCCAGACTCCTCTCTTTGGCTGTCTGAAGCAGCACGAACAGTAACGTAAGCACGATGGATACAAAAACGCTGCCGCCGAAAAGGATCATTGCCATCATAAAGTCAGGCCTGGAAAAGATGGCGATAAACAGATAGCCTATCAGGAAAAAGGACAGCAGCACAAGCGCAAGATATTTCCAGACCCTGTCGCGGAACCTTCCCGAGGACAGAACATCCTGAGTTGTCCTCAAAAACCTGACATAACGGTAAATATTAGTTACCATGATCAACGCCCCGATGTATATCGACGCGTATATAACAATCCTCATTTGTTTTTTCTGTGATATATCTGCAGTTCCTGAGCCGGCTCCTGTTTTCCGACTCACTTTCTTTACAGTCAGCCATTTTTCCGGATATTCTTTATGAATTCATCCATCGGCACCGGCTTTGAGTAAAAAAAGCCCTGAAAATAGTCACAGCCTATTCCCTTCATCTGCTCCACCATGCGTTCATTTTCAATGCCCTCGGCAGTGACTAAAAAGCCCATATGCTTAAATGCCTGTATCATCATCGGCAGGATCTCATCAGGTTTTTTACAGAAATCCCAGACAACCTCCATATCAAGTTTTATACTTATAAACGGACATTTCTTAAGCCTTGTAAGGTTAGAATATCCTGTACCGTAATCATCCAGCACGAACTGAAAGCCCCTGGAGGACAGCGCATCGATCTGTTTCTGGAAAAAGAATTCATCCACCATGGACTCCTCGGTGATCTCAAGATGGACTATCCCGGGGTCAATATCGTATTTTAACGCAATATCCGAAAACCTCTCCGCCAGATCGGACCTGAGGAACTGCAGCGGTGACAGATTCACATTGATCCACTCGATCCCCAGGCTCTCCGGATCGTACTCCTTTATGAACCGGCAGGTCTTTTCAAATACCTGCTCTCCCAGGTTATTGATCTTACCGCTGCTTTCCGCAACGGGAATGAAAAGGGACGGAGGAACTATGGTCCCGTCATTATCGCGGATCCTCGAAAGGGCCTCTGCCCCTACCACCTTTCCCGTCGTCACATCTATGAGCGGCTGAAAAAACACCTCAATATTATCATGCTCGACGGCGTTCTCAAAGCACCTTTTGATTTGCACCTTTTTTTGTGCAATAAGAAGATCTGCCTCCGTCACCTCCACAGGCACATGATCATCGACAGAGTCCGACTCGTCAAGAGCGGCGGCCAGAGAGCTTAAGATCATATCCCTTGTGGGGGTCTCATCGGTCGGCTCCATATAAGCATAGTCCGCATCCAGATAAAGCTCTGCGCTGTCGGATCTCCAGGGGCTTTTGAACCGCCTGCTTATATCCTCACGCATCGCCCGGGTATCCATCTGTGAATCCCCTACTATCACGAAGCGCCCCCTGGAAACATAGAAGGCCCGATACTCCGGGTAGGAACGGACCAGGTGATCACCTATCATGGCAAGCCCGCTGTCAAGCTGGCGGGAGCCGTAAATATCCAGCATCTCTCCGTACTTATGAACTATGATCCCGAAAAATATCCTGTCCTTATCCGTGATATGCTCGTCAATATAATCGGCCAGGGCCTGCCTGTTAAAGGTGCCCACCTTCTGATCCAGGCAGAATTCGGGGTTTATTATATTGAGATACACCACCAGGATCGCCATCAGGCAGAAGGTATCCATAAGAAGATAGCGAGGCATCATATATCTGCAGATAAGGCCTGCCATGAGTATGCAGTTGAAAAATACCAGACTTCTGAATTCCTTCCTTCTTACAAATACCTTATCCCTTACGATCAGAGCGCCGAAGGACAGCCCCAGATAGAAAAGCGACAGTAAATACAGAAGAAAATAAAGGGGTCCCGAATGATATCCGGTTTCATCGATATAAAATATCAGGCCGTTAAGCGGTGACAGCAGCACCAGCACGATACAGACGATCAGAGGCACCACGATCAGGTGCTTAAGATACGGCCTGCTTATCAGCCTTATACGAAGAATGCTCGCCGTAAAGGTGAACATCGAAAAGGCACGCAGGTAGAAGCAGATAAAAAACAGCATGTTCAGCAGATAGGTAAGGAATATGGGATATTCCGCATACTCGTTATCTATCATGCTGGACAGAATGTCAAAGACGATGCAGGCCGTAGCCATAACTATCATCTGAAGAAAAACCCAATTCCTCTTAACATTCAGCCTCGGCAGCGAAAAATATGAGAACAGAATGATGACAAGTATCAGAAACGTCGGGATAACAAAATCAAAGCTCCACATAACAACACCCCTTCCCGGCGGTTTAGGTTCGGACACGGATTGTTACTATTCACAGCCTTTTGGGCTGTGACAGTAACCACAGATTAACACTCTCAGCAGCAGCAAAAAAGGTACACAGTTCTAATATACCATTGACTGTGTACCTCTTCAAGTCCTTATTTTCGAGGATTCCTGTGCAGATCAGACAAAATGATGCATTCATATACAATCCCCGGTTTTATATCCGTTTAACGCTGCGGGCCTGATGCCCGAAAATGACCCCGGCAGATCTACAGCTTTCCTCCCGATGTCGCGATACCTTCGATGAACTGCTTCTGGAAGATGATATAGAGAACTATCATCGGCAGGCAGGCGATAAGAGCCGCAGCCATGAGCTGGGGGTAGTTTACGGCAAACTGTCCCTGCATCTTGGCAAGGGCGCTGGCCAGGGTCGTATTGTTCGTATTCGGAGCCACAATGATGGGCCACATCAGATCCTTATAGGCAAAAACCGCCGTAAAGATGGCAAGGGCCATCATGGAGGATTTCGCAAGCGGAGCGATTACAAGGATAAAGGTCTGTCCTATGTTGCAGCCATCCAGTCTCGCCGCCTCCTCCAGCTCCTTCGGAAGGCTCATATAGGTCTGACGCAGCAGGAAGGTCCCGAAGGCCGTCACCAGTCCCGGGAACAAAAGACCCCAGATCGTATTGGTCCAGCCAAGCTTACTCACCATTACATACTGCGGGATGATGAAGAGCTGTACCGGAACCATCATCTGGAACAGCACCAGCCCGAACCAGAAGTTCTTTCCCGGAAAATCCAGCCTTGCGAAGGCATAGCCCGCAAAGGTTGCGGTAAGAACGGCGCAGAGGATCCTCAGCACTATCATAAGCAGCGTATTGAAATACAGCCTCGGAAAGTTCATTGTGGTTATAACGGTCTGGAAATTATCGAACCTCCAGCTGGAGGGAAAGATGATAAAGGGATCCACCTGTGTGGACTCTCCCACCGTTTTAAATGCCGTAAGTATCATCCATAAAAACGGAACCAGCATGGTGATCGATACAAGGATCAGGATAACGTATACCAGGATATTTCCCATCGTCTGTTTTTTATTCATATGTCCCGTCCTCCCGCCTTATGAGTAATGAACCCATTTCTTCTGGGCTATCATCTGGAATACCGTTATGATCATAATAAGGATGAGCAGTACCACAACGACCGTTGCCCCGTAGCCCTTATTGCCCTGGATGAAGCTGTATTTATAGAAGAGATATACCAGGGACTGGGTATATTTAAGGGCCGGATTATTTGTGCTCATGATCATATACATCAGATCAAATACCTGCAGTGATGCAATAACCCTTGTGACCAGCACGAAAAAGATCGTGGGGGACAGAAGGGGCACCGTGATATTAAGGAACTGCTGCACCTCGGAAGCGCCGTCTATGGAGGCTGCCTCATAGTAATCATGGGGAATATCCTGAAGCCCCGCCAGAAACAGCACCATATTGTAGCCGATAACGGACCATATACCGATGACCGCTATGGAATACACCGCGATCTTAGGATCGGATATCCAGTTGATCTTTG
>DNAD01000173.1:2826-3404 GCA_003484785.1 Lachnospiraceae bacterium | reverse complement strand
GAAAAAGGTTTTGTTATGCTGGCAAGGCCGAATCGCAATCCCGATCAGGATACAGGGAGATTTGAAGAGAGGATGCCGGATATGAGGGATCCCCATATCATCTACTCTATGTGGAAGGGTTACCTTAAAGGCGGCAGTAAGGTTGAGGATCCGGCAGTTGTAAGGTTTATGGACGGATATATGGACAGGGAACACATGGAGGTGCTGCATACCAGCGGGCATGCCTGTGTGGAGACGTTGAAGAAGCTTATGGATATGACGGATCCTGAGATCATCATTCCCATGCACACAGAGGATGCGGATGCGTTTAATCGTGTTCCTCTCTTTAAGGACTATAAAGACAGGATCCGCATGATCGATGATGGGGAATTATTCGGTATTGAGACAGGAGAAGCTTACCGGTGAGGGAGCTGATAAATGCATTTTGTTGATGTTAAAGGGATCCTTACCGGCCACGGCGGATATTATGGAATGAATATTTACCGGGGATGCACTCACGGCTGCATTTACTGTGACAGCAGGAGCAGGTGCTATCAGTTTAAGCATCCTTTTGAAGATATTGAGGTAAAACAGAATGC
>DNAD01000173.1:2441-2764 GCA_003484785.1 Lachnospiraceae bacterium | reverse complement strand
CCGGAGCTTCTTGATGCGGCACTGAAGTCTAAAAAGAAAAAGTGCATGATAGGAACAGGTGCGATGTCGGATCCGTATATGCACTGTGAAGAAAAACTGGGGCTTACAAGACGATGTCTGGAAATAATCCTGAAAAATGGTTTCGGCGCTGCGATCCAGACAAAATCAGATCGTATCCTTCGGGATATTGACCTGCTTTCCGAGATCAACCGTTCGGCAAAATGCGTGGTGCAGATGACGCTTACAACTTATGACGATGATCTTTGCCGGATATTAGAGCCGAATGTCTGCAATACAAAGCGACGGATCGAAGTACTGGAAGA
>DNAD01000173.1:921-2403 GCA_003484785.1 Lachnospiraceae bacterium | reverse complement strand
ATGCAGAAAAGAGGTATACCAACGGTTGTATGGCTCACGCCGATCCTTCCTTTTATTAATGATACTGAGGATAACATCACGGCAATCCTGAATGAGTGTGTGAGAGTCGGGGTAAAGGGCATTATTGATTTCGGCATGGGGCTGACGCTTCGGGAAGGAGACAGGGAATACTATTATGCAGCGCTTGACAGGCATTTTCCGGGAATGAAGGAGCGCTACATAAAACGGTATGGGAATGCGTATGAGCTGCCAAGCCCTGACGCAAAAGAATTGAAGGGGCTGCTTCATAGAATCTGTAAGGACAATGGAATCCTGTCAAGTCCGGATGAGTGTTTCGGATTTATACGGGAACTGCCGGATAAGTATCCGCAGATGAGTATATTTGATCTTTAAAACGAAGGGCAGTATACTCACGTATAATGAAAATCAAACCGTGATGAAAAAGGGAAAACCATAAAGGACATTGAGAGAAAATGATCATTCGAAGTGCGTCAACAGAGGATGCCGAAAGGCTCCTGGAAATATATGCGTATTATGTCAAAAACACAGCTGTCTCGTTCGAGTATGAGGTTCCTTCTTACGAGGAATTTGAGAACCGCATTGCAGCCACCCTGGAAAAGTATCCATATCTTGTCATAGAAGAGGGAGGAGAGATCAAAGGCTATTCGTATGCCGGCGTTTTCAAGGCGAGAGCAGCTTATGATCACTGCTGTGAAGTAACGATCTATCTGGATCGTGATTCAAAAGGACATGGTTATGGCAGGGCTTTATATAATGCACTGGAAGAAGAATTACGAAAAATGGGAATGATCAATCTGTATGCCTGTATAGCAGCTCCGATCTACGAAGATGAATATCTGACAGGAAACAGCGAACATTTTCACCGGCATATGGGGTATACCAGGGTGGGAGAGTTTCATAAGTGCGGATATAAGTTTGACCGTTGGTACAACATGATCTGGATGGAAAAGATCATCGGAGAGCATGAATAAAACTGCAAAAGCACCTTTTGCCCATAACATCATATTTATGATAAAATGAGTGCACAGGAGAAAAGAGATCCTGTTAAGCAGCACATAGCTGCCGTCACGGGCTTAATATCCGAGAATATTAACGTCTGAAGTGTTCCATGTGGATGGAAAGGATTGTGTGTATGGAGATGACAATAGTTGCCTGGGGCCTTCTTATCCCGTTTATCGGGACCTCGGCCGGCGCGGCCTGTGTGTTTTTTCTGAAAAAGGATCTGAAGGCTGATGTTCAGCGTGCTCTGACCGGGTTTGCGGCGGGCGTGATGGTGGCGGCCTCCATCTGGAGCCTGATCGTTCCGGCGATAGAGCAGTCGGAGGATAAGGGCAGATGGGCCTTTCTCCCGGCTTTTATCGGTTTCTGGCTGGGCATCCTTTTCCTGCTCCTGCTTGATCATGTGATCCCCCATCTGCACAGGAGCATAGATCAGGAAGATCAGGTGGAGGGGCCTAAGGC
>DNAD01000173.1:0-773 GCA_003484785.1 Lachnospiraceae bacterium | reverse complement strand
CCGGCTCGGCTAATATCACCGCCGGAGGCGCGCTTGCCCTGGCGCTCGGCATAGCTATTCAGAACTTTCCGGAAGGCGCGATCATTTCCATGCCCCTCTATTCGGAGGGGAAGAGCAAACCGAGGTCTTTCTGTCTTGGCGTCCTATCCGGTGCCGTAGAACCGATATTTGGCGGAATTACCGTTCTGATCTCAAGCATGGTGGTTCCTGCAATGCCGTATCTTTTATCCTTTGCGGCAGGAGCCATGCTTTATGTGGTCGTGGAGGAGCTGATTCCGGAAATGTCCTCCGGGGAACATTCAAATATCGGGGTCGTGTTCTTTGCAGTCGGGTTCAGCCTGATGATGGCTCTGGACGTGGCGCTGGGGTAGGGAGTTTACGATCTGCAGACAGATCGGCGAGGGGAGAAGGAAAATGAAGATTCAAAAAATAACAGAGGGAGATATCCTGATCTTAAAGGTAGAGGGAAGGGTGGATGCGATAACCGGCGAGGATTTTTCGGAAGAGCTTAAGGACAAGCTCAAAAGGCTTGAAGAGCATCTGAAAGAGCTGGGTTCCCTTGCCGTTGGCTTTTCCGCAGGAGTGGATTCCTCTTTCCTTTTGGAGGTTGCCCATAAGGTGCTGGGAGATCGCGTGATCGCCGTAACAGGTGTTGATTCTTCGATTCCGGAGAGGGAGCTGAAGGAAGCAAAGGAATTTTGCAAAGACCGCGGCATAAAACATGTTTTATGTACCGTGGATCCGATGAAGAACGAGGAATACCGGAAAAACGG
>DNAD01000087.1:6383-9475 GCA_003484785.1 Lachnospiraceae bacterium | reverse complement strand
TGCCGGCGCTCTCCTTGCCGAACATTATATAGGCATCTCTCTCGTAGTTTACCTCGGTATAACGTTTTCCGGCCTTGGTTGTCGCCATATACAGCCTTGGGCTGCCGTTCTGCTCCATAAAATCACCGAAGTCGATATAACGCCGGTAGTCTACCCTGTTCCAGTAATCCATTCCCGCCCGCTTAAGGCTCTTTTCATCGAGATGAAAGCCCAGGGGATCGATCAGATGGAGCCTTGAGCCCGTTGCCACACAGGTACGTCCTATATTTCCGGTATTTGCGGGCATCTCAGGCTCAAGAAGCACAATATTAATCATTTCCTATTTCTCCGAAGTTTCGATATATAGGAGGAAAGCCTCTCCATGGCGATCTTCAGCTTTTCCAGGGAATAGGCGTAGGAGATCCTTATAAACCCTTCTCCGCTGTCCCCAAAAGCCGAGCCCGGAACCACCGCCAGATTTTCGGCATCAAGCAGAGCAAAGGCAAACTCCTCAGAGGTCATCCCAAACTCCTTTATACAGGGAAATACATAAAAGGCCCCGTAGGGTTCAAAACAGGGAAGTCCCATTTCCCTGAAGGAATGCATAAGGAAATTCCTTCTCTGGTTATAGGATTCTCTCATCATATCCACATCCGCATCCCCGTTCTTGAGGGCCTCCACTGCCGCATACTGGCTGGTGGTCGGGGCGCACATTATGGCAAACTGATGGATCTTGGTCATCTGGGCTATGATCTCTTCCGGCCCGCAGGCATATCCGAGCCTCCAGCCGGTCATGGCAAAGGCCTTGGAAAAACCGTTTATGAGAATTGTCCTTTCCTTCATCCCGGGGAAGGAAGCAATTGAAACATGCTCCGTCCCATAGGTAAGCTCTGAATAGATCTCATCAGACATGACAAAAATGTCATTCTTTATACATATATCCACTATCTTTTCCAGATCCCCTCTCTCCATTATGGCTCCGGTGGGGTTATTGGGATAGGGAAGCACAAGTATCTTTGTCCTGTCCGTAATGGCCTCTTCAAGCTCCTCGGGCGTCAGTCTGAACTCATTTTCATTCTTAAGTTCAATGATGACAGGCTTCGCATCGGCAAGAAAGGCGCAGGGCTCGTAGGATACGTAGCTGGGCTGCGGTACCAGCACCTCATCCCCCGGATCGATCATGGCCCGAAAGCCTATATCTATGGCTTCCGACCCTCCGACGGTGATGATGATCTCCTTCTTCGGATCATAATTCACACCGATCTTTCTGCCGATATAATTGCTGATCTCCTGTCTCAGCTCCATCAGACCGGAATTGGAGGTATAAAAGGTCCTGCCCTGTTCCAGGGACCAGATCCCCTCCTCCCTTATATGCCAGGGAGTATCGAAATCAGGTTCTCCAACACCGAGGGAGATAACGTCCTTTCTTTCACTGGCGATATCAAAAAATTTCCTTATGCCGGAAGGCTTGATTCCGGTTATTTTTTCGGATAACGGATTTCTCATGGAGTAACGATCATCCTTTCATCGGTATTCTTTTCATGGAGTATCGTCCCATGATCCTTATACTTTTTAAGGATGAAATGGGTAGAGGTCGATATTACGGTTTCAAGCGTTGAAAGCTTTTCGGTCACGAAGGAGGATACCTCCCTTAAGGTCTTTCCCTCAAGGCTTACCAGAAGATCATAGCCTCCCGAGATCAGATAAGTGGCCTCCACCTCCGGATACCTGTATATCCTCTCTGCAATGGTATCAAACCCTCTTCCCCTCTGAGGAGTCACTCTTACCTCTATCAGAGCGTTTACCCTCTGGGTAGTTACCTTGTCCCAGTCGATCAGAGTATGATATCCGCAGATGATGCCTTCCTTTTCCATCATTTCCAGCTCGTTGGCGACATCAGTCTCCTCCATTCCCAGAAGAACTGCCAGCTCCTTCAGATCGACTCTGCTGTTTTTCTCAATAAAAGTCAGTATTTTTTCTCTCATTTTCCTCTCCCCCTGTATATTCCGGTTATTATCACAGCCTTTTTGACTGTGATAGTAACGCTATACTACCTTATAGAGCTCATCGCTCTTCGGAGGCTCCAGATACCTTATCTCGTCCCCGTTTACAAGGATCCTGTCATTCCCCTCCGTCACCTTTCCGACGACCGCCGCGTTTATCCCTTCCTTTTTGAGGGCCCTTACTATGTCGTGTCCTTTAGGCGAGGTTATCAGCATCGAGCCGCTCGAAACAAGCTCATAGGGGCTTATGCCGAAAAACTCGCAGATCTCCACGGTTTCCTGTCTTATGGGAATCTCCTTAAGCTCTATGGAAAGCCCTGTGCCCGAGGCCTGGGCTACCTCCCAGAGAGCCCCGAAAACACCGCCCTCTGTAATATCATGCATCGAGCTGACCCCGATGCTCTTTGCGATACCGGCATCCTTCACCACCGATAAAAGCCTCGAAAAGCCCATTGCCTCCTTCATGAAGGAGGGGTTAAAGCGCCGGCTCAGCTCTTCTTCCTTTTCACCTGCGATTATGGCAGTGCCTTCAAGCCCTATCCACTTGGTTATTACCACATCATCACCGGGCCTTGCCCCGGAGGTGGTGATCAGCTCCTCTTTTTTTACCTTTCCTATCCCCGTAACGGTTATGACCGGAGAATTTACGACTCTCGTAATCTCGGTATGCCCACCGATAGCCTGGATGTGAAGCTCCTCACAGGTTTCTCCGACCTGCCGCATCATATCCTTAAGCTCCTCTTCCTCCGTACCCTCCGGCAGAAGGACGCTTAGCATCACTCCTATGACCTCGGCCCCGGAGGAGGCAATGTCGTTTGCCGTCACATGCACCGAAAGAGCCCCAATGTCACGCGTGGTCCCGGTTATGGGGTCAGTGGACATGACAAAGACCTCTCCCTCCGAAAGCTCTATGGCTGCGCAATCCTCGCCGATACCGGCTCCTACAAGTATCTCGTCTCTTTTATATCTTATCTGCCTGAATACCGAACGCTTAAGTACAGCCTCTTCAACCTTGCCTGTCTTCATATTCCTTTACTCCGCAGGTACCAAAGCGTTTTCAGCCGCTGCCTGGGCTGCCGCTTCCGCAAGAGCCTGGGCCTGGGCAGCCTG
>DNAD01000087.1:0-6337 GCA_003484785.1 Lachnospiraceae bacterium | reverse complement strand
GCCTGGGCAGCCTGCGCCGCCGCCAGCTGGGCCGCTGCCGCCGCCTGCTCCTCGGGAGTGGGAAGCACCACCTCTCCTCTTGCCGCCGCCTGAAGGTTGGCTATCGTACCCTTAACCGTATCCAGATCTCCGGAGGCTATAGCCGCCCTGACCATCTCGGAGATAGCCGCATCATCAGCCGCAGTGCCTACGGATACGGTCTTTGGAGTCATCCTGTAGGTACTTTTATTGATCCTGACTCTTTCGGTCTCAACCCCGTTCTCCTTCACGATCTTCCAAAGCTCCCCCACATATCCCGTATGCGCCGACTGACTGCTGATATGGCCCACGGGCTGTGAGCTGTCTGCCACTATATTGACTCCCTCAGGCTCCGTTCTGGATATCTCAACGCTTTCAAATTCCACTGTCCTGTTTGAAGGTCTCTTTTCCACGCCGTATATCGTAAAATATACCTCCTTGCTGTCGGTGGTATAGCCCTCTATGTATATGGGATCATCCAGATTGTTCGTAAACTTAAAGTCCTTCTGCGTTCCGGAGATCGCCGCGTCAGAGGAAAGATCCACATAGGTTACGATCATGGAATGATTATGCCTTTCATCTATCTGAAGCTCGGCCCTTAAAACTGCGTTATAAAGGGTAGAGCTGACCTGGCAGATGCCGCCTCCAAGGCTCTCCACCACTACGCCGTTTGCGTAGGAGCCTGCAAGAAAATAGCCGTTTTCCTCGGTAAAGGGGCTTACCGCGTTATAGACCGAGAACTGATCTCCCGGATACAGCATGGTTCCGTTTATCAGCTTGGTCCCGTTCCTTACGTTTCCCGACCGGTCCGCGCCGGAAGAAGAAAAGCTGGTATGGTAAGTACCGAGCACATCCTTCATAAGAGCGAAGTCCTCCTCCGTGCCTCTGGGCTCCGTCACCGAAACCTCAAGCTCAATGGTCTTGTTTCCGCCCTCGAAGCCCTGCATTTCCGTCATTATCCTGTCTACGGAGGCCTCCACGTCTATCTCGTAACCGGTCTTTCCCTCCTGCAGAACGGTAAAGGCTCCGTTCTCTCTCTTAACCCTCGGGCTTTGCGGAGCAACATTGTATTTTTCGCCTTCCGCCTCCACGATGGCTCTGACACTGTTTTCGCTGCAGGAAAGCTCAAGAGGAAATACCCTCTTATCATGTTCGATATCCTTTAAGGTCTTATATCTTACAACGATATTCCCGGATTTTCCAAGGTTTAAGGCCTCGCTTATCAAATCCCTGTCAGACCAGGCAAGCCCCAGATCGCCCGCCGTCACCGTGGCAGTATTTCCCTGTGAACAGGACAGGCTGATCTCGGAGCTCTGAAGTCCCGAGACATAACCCGTTATCGCCGATTCCGCTTCTATATAATTTTTCCCGGACAGCTCCACAGGCCCGGCAAATACTCCCTCCGGGATCCTTCCGGTAAGGTCCATTGAATAATCACTGCCGGATGAAGAAAGGCTTGATGAACCCTCGGTCGTGGAATAGGAGGTTCCGAGGCTGTCACTGCTTCCGGTCGCTCCGGTCCCTTCCTCAAACTCGATCACACTGCCCGTGCCCGCAGCCGATGAGCTGTCAGATACACCGACATTCGCGCCGCCGATCTTTATTCTGTATTCATTTTGGGCGAAAACCTTTTCTGAAGTGTTCCAGACAAGTAATGAAAATAAGACTCCCAGGCCCAGAGACCGGGAAAAGAACCTTAAACCCCTTGAATTATCCCTTTTCATATTTATACCCCTTGATATACAAAGCGGTCACGCCGGTCTCCCCGCCAGACCCCGCTTACCGGTTCGTGACGAGGTTTGGACCGATCCCGGCCAAAGCCCTCAAAGCCGTCTCAAAGTCCCCTTAAGATTTGACACGGAAAAAAGTATACTATATCATATAAACATTAATAAGGTAGGAACGATCATCGCGATCACAAGGATAATGATGATCACCGCCGAGATTACCTTTTTTGTTTTGCTGTTGTTAAAATTCATCATGTTAGCTTTACCTCTTAGATAAAATACATAAGGAAATTATATATGTTTTTTCCTATTTTTACAACCCTGGGTATAATTATAGCATCCTTTTCGATCTATATGCGTCACTCCGGCAAAAATATCAATGCCGGGATAAAGGAGCTGTGGAAAAGAGAGCTTGAGGCAAACAGTGTCAGAAAGCAGCCCCTTACCGATATCGTATATATAGAGCCCGACTTTTCAAAGCTTCCGCTCAACCCCGAAAGCCCCGATGATCCCGATGATAATATAAGGGATTATCAGAAAAAGCTCCTGGCCCTTAAGGACAAAAAGATAGTAAATCTCTCCGGAATCTCCAACACCGACTTAAAGCTTAAGTACGGTGTAGCCAATCTGGACTATCTCTCCTCCTGTGACGAAAACTTCCTTGAGCTGGTCAAGTATCTCTATCTGTGGGGAAACGCTCTTTATGAGCAGGGCCGCATACAGGAAGCAAAGCAGGTCCTTGAATACGGTGTGAGCGTTCATTCCGACGTAAAGGGGAATTACAGGCTGCTTGCGCAGATATATGCCGACGAGTTTGACTTCTGTTCCGTCGAGCTGCTTACGGCAGATGCCGAAAAGCTCACGGCTCCGACCCGGGATTCCATAGTAAAAATGCTTAAGACCACCGACTACTTTCACGAATGAGACTTTTGCTGACTGCAGTATTCAGTCAGCCGGCATCTGTCACATTCAGGTCTCTGTGCCTTGCAGATATCCCTTCCGAAGGTGATTATCTGGATATTGTATAAGATCCAGTGATCCTTCGGCAGTACCTTCATCAGGTCATATTCTATCTTTTCCGGATCCTTTTCCTTCGTAAAGCCAAGCTTTGCCGATATTCTCTTCACATGAGTATCCACCACTATGCTGGGATCGTGAAAGATATTTCCCCTTATGACGTTAGCGGTCTTTCTCCCCACACCAGGCAAGGAGGTAAGCTCCTCAATGGTCTTTGGCACCTCATCGCCGAATTCATAATGAAGCTTTTTACAGCACCCTATGATATTCTTTGCCTTATTATGATAAAAGCCCGTAGAGCGTATATCCTCCGAAAGCTCGGAAAGGTCGGCATTGGCAAAGGCCTCTATGGAAGGATATTTTTTAAACAGCTCCCTGGTAACGATATTAACCCTGGCATCGGTACACTGGGCGCTCAGGATCGTAGAGATCAGAAGCTGCCAGGCCGAGTCGTGCTCGAGATAGATCCTCATATCGGTGCCATACTGGTCATCAAGGATCTTCAGTATCTTTTTAGTCCGTTCAGACGCCATTTTATACTCCCCTGCAAATCAGTAATCTTTAGTTTACCATGCTGATTCCGTTATCCCTAAAGGTTATACAGATCCCTTAGCGTGAGCAGCTCGACCCTTTCATCATTTTTGTATTTTCTCAGGCTGCTGGGATAATACCCGTTCTTTGAAAACATCAGATACTTTATTATCCTTAAACCCAGCTTCTCTCCGGTCTCAATGCATTTTTCCACGCGCTCGGTCTCCATGCTGGAATTCTTATAAAGGCACTCCCCTATGACCGCGGCGGTTTTGTTTTCGTTGACCGAAACCACATCTATCTCCTCGCTGTGTTTATTGGCATCGGTATTCCTCCAGCGGCCGCTCTTCACCAGCCGCTCCTCAAAGCCGCCGTTTTTTGACCTTATGAGGATATACTGCCTTGCGATATCCTCAAAGGCTTCACCGAGAAAGCCGGTAAGAGCGGGCTTTACCTTCTCTTCGAAATACCTTTCGCCCTCTCCGGCCTCTATCTCTGTCAGAGCATCGCTTACAAACGTATAGTAGAACCTGAGCATCGCATCACTTATCAGATACTCCGCATCCCGTTTGCTCGTTTCATTGAGCAGGGGCAGATTCTTCTCGATCATCCCGTTTGCAATGAGCTTCTTTACCGCAGGAGATATGACGGGGGTATCGTAACCGGAGCCCTTTGAGATCGCGTTCATCCTGACGGCTCCCTTTCCGATCACCTCAAGCAGGGTATTGTAAAGGCTTACATTGCGATACATCCTTCTGAGAATGTTCTTTGCCTCTTCATAAAGGTATCCCTCCGCCCTGAAAAACAATGCGGAAATGTTGTCAAGGGCGGATCTGTCCGTATCAAACAGTGAGATATATCCGGGAACGCCTCCGGTAACGGAATAGACCAGAAGCTTTTCCTCATTGGAATAGCCCGCAGTCAGCCTTGCCGCTTCCCTGTAGCCTAACGGCTTAAGGCAGATGCCGGCTCTCTGTTCGATCGAAAGCTCGCCCTCTAACAGCTCCTTCATACAGTCGAAGGTATCTCCGCAGACGATCAGAAGGATATTCTTCTGAGCCAGCTCATATTCCATACCTCTTATAAATTCCTTCACAAGCCCCGGTTCCGCTTCGCTCAGATACTGGAACTCGTCTATTACAACCACCAGTCTTTCCCCGGCGGAGGCCATTGCCAGATAAGAAAAAAGACTCCGCAGATCATTCAGTCCGATATCCAGCCCAAGGGCTTTAAGCCCGGGCTCCCGTGACAGAAGCCTGCCAAAGATCGCCATGTTCCTTTCGGGCTTTACCTCCCTTGCGGTAAGATAGATATTCTTTTTCCCCTTACAGAACTGATTAAGCAGAGCAGTCTTTCCGGCCCTTCTCCTGCCGTACAGACCCAGAAGGCAGAACCCCTCCGTTTCGTAGGCAGCCTTAAGGATGGCCTGTTCCTTCCCCCTTCCGGCCAGGCGGTTCCCGTCTTTCATGGGCTGCGCGGAATCTGCCTGCAGATTCTGCGTAAAGGGATCCCCCTGCGATCCTTCTTTCTCCATATCCCCCTCCTGTAAGCATCGGAAACCCTTCCCGCGCTTTTAACGAAGAAGCGCCGTTGTTACTATTCACAGCCCAAAAGGCTGTGAATAGTAACGCGCCGTTCAAAGCGCTTCACGCGAGTAATTCGCATAGTAAATCAATAATGTTGATTTTACTAATTTTAATTTTACATATAGCTTATCCGCATCAAAAGGCGCTTTTGACCATGATACGATTTACTCATCAGCCTGAAGCTCACCCTCTCCAAGCATCGCCTCCATGGTCCTCCATCCAAGCACGGCACACTTCACTCTTGCAGGCATATGGGAGATGTCCTTAAGCACCATGGCCTCGTCAAGCTCCTCCAGCTCCTCTTCGGAGGCCTCGCCCCGTATCATTCTCATGAAAAGTTCATAAAGCTCAAGGGCCCGTTCCTTTTTCTCTCCTATTATAAGATCCAGCATCATATCCACCGAGGCCTGGGAGATCGCGCAGCCGCTTCCGGTAAAGCTGCCGTCCTCGATCATGCCCTCCTCGTTTACCTTAAGCTGTATCGTGATCTCATCGCCGCAGGAAGGATTTTTCCCGTCAAGAGTTATGGTAGGATCATCTATGGCCCCTCTGTGAGTCGGCCTCAGATTATGTTCGTTCAGGATCTCTCCGTAAATTGAATTAAGTGCCATTGCAAATTCCTTTCTCGGCCCGGTAAACGCTTAATAAGCAGCTCCTCAGAACCCCATTATTTTTCTGACCCGGGGTATGGCCTCAAGCAGAGCGTCAACATCCTCTTCGTCATTGTAAAGATAGAGGCTTGCTCTGGCAGTGGACCGGACATTAAGATATTTCATCAAAGGCTCGGCGCAGTGATGCCCGGCCCTTATATTGATCCCGCTTCCGTCAAGGATACTGGAGATATCATGGGGATGCACTCCGTCAATGGTAAAGGATACAATACCGTTATGCCTGCCCGGGTCCTCAGAGCCCTGGACATGCACATATTCAAGCCTGCTCATCCCCTCCATAAGCCTTGCCGTAAGGGTATCCTCCACCTCTCTGATCCTTTCGTAGCCTGCCCGGTTAAGATATTCGATGGCAGCCTTAAGCCCGAAAGCCCCTGCCGCGTTGACCGTTCCCGCCTCGAATTTATGGGGAAGCTCAGCCCAGGTCTGGCCCTCAAGGCTCACCGACTCTATCATCTCTCCGCCTCTTAAAAAGGGCGGCATCTTCTCAAGCAGCTCCTCTTTTCCATAGAGAACTCCGATCCCGAAGGGCCCCATCAGCTTATGGCCGGAAAACGCGAGAAAATCGGCACCCAGCTCATTTACATCCACCTTCATATGCGGCACCGACTGGGCGGCATCCACCACTACAACGGCTCCCACGTCATGAGCCATCCGCGCGGCCGTCCTGACCGGATTCTCACACCCCAGCACATTGGAAACATGTCCTATGGCCACAAGCTTCGTTCTTTCCGTGATCTTTGAAGAAAGCTCCTCCTCGGTAAGGGTTCCGTCGGAAAGAGGACAAAGG
>DNAD01000018.1:2581-13763 GCA_003484785.1 Lachnospiraceae bacterium | reverse complement strand
GAAGATATAAATCGGCAGTTAATTGCACTCACGAGTATAAGTATGGTTGATTTGACGCTCCTAAGGAGGTTTTATGGAATTATTAACAGAAGTGGGAAAGGATCTCATGCGGCTTTTGTATTATTCGGATACAGGGAATGAGGCGCTGGATGAATTTGTCTTTAACAGCTCGTGGATGATGGAGATCGCTGCGATCATCGGGGTCTTGATCCTGATCCTTGCCAATCCGCGTTTAAGGGAGCATAAAAGGACCGAGGACCGGTTCCTGTTCGCGGAATGCATTCTTGTGATCGCAATGAACCTCCTGGATCTTTCCCTGATCCCCATGGTAGAAAGTGATGCAAAATGGACACAATATGCCTTTGAGATCTCTCTTACGGTCAATGAGGCACTGTATATGCTGATAATCCTGCAGTGGCTGGTTTTCGTGGATTACAGTCTTTACCGGAGCATGGACCATATCAGAAGGAGGTACAGGCATGCAGTGCTTCCGATCATTATACTGACGGTTTTTGACATCCTTGAGAGCGTTTGTGTCTTTATGCCCGGGGTGAATCCGTTCTTACACACCATGGGCAAGGCAGCGATGTATTATCTGAAGTTCTTTATTGAACTTGGCTATATCGTTACGGCGATATATATCGTAAAGAAGCACGACAGGGAAAGCAGGGAGCCGAAGTTCTTAAGGCTTGAGGCCTTTATCATCCCCTTTATCCTGGGGCTGCTTGTCCGCTTCTATGATTCTTCGATGATGGCGCTGGGAATCATCCTTACCTACGGGGCGGTAAAAAGGAGGGACAGATTTATAAATCATGCTACCGGTTTTTATAATGTGGATTTCTTCAAATACCTGGGAGCTTATCGGGATAAAAAGAAATACAGGGGGGAAAGCGTCGTTGTGCTGAGCGCCCCCGAAAATGCCGAAGGGATGGCTTTGCTGCTTAATAAAATGAAACCGGGAAGCAGCTCCGTGATCGACAAGGGAGACGGAAAGTTTTTCCTTTTTGCCGAGAACTTAAGGGAGAGCGCTGCGAGTATGATAAGCAGCACCTTTAAGGAGGAGGCGCAGAAGTCCGATCCGCCGTTTACTCCGGAAATAACCGTGGTAAGAAGAAGAGAGGACGAGAGCGCCGCAGGATTTGCCGACCGGGTGCTGAACCTGCCCTGAATGCCCCCCGGGGACGGAGTCAGTGGTCCATTCCTGATTAAAAGAGTTGCCCGACGGACTTTTCCATGTATCATATCAGGGATTTCGGGTTTCATTTTCTCATGCGCACGATCTTGATCCAGTCCGGATTTTTCATCATAATCCTTCTGCTCACACTGACTTTTATCAATCATGGGCTACTTAAGAGTACGTAAGCACGAGTTTTGCGAATGCGGGTGGGGTTACCCGTGAATGGTAATTCCAAAGAAGCGTGAATAGTAACAAATATAGACTTTCCGCCCCGTAAGTATAAGACTTTCCGGTTGTCGTATTGATGTTTTTGTGGTAGGATTTACGCAAGTTGGAAAACATATTTTGGGATATTGGCTCGATTGCGTCAAGTGGTTAGTCCCGTTACATTTTCCTATTGCGAATCTTATACACTGATTATTTGACGCTTACCTTCTTTTTGACTCTGACGTACATTTAAGTTAAAAGAAGGAAGGTTAACTCTATTCAGAAAAATTGTCAGGACAAATCCGGAAAGGAAGTTATGGTATTACGAATACGATCTGAAGAACTGAATCTGTTTGACGGACTGGATCCCTTTGGGTTTCTGGAAAGGTTGGAGCTTCCGGATCACTTTGCTCTTGGATGCATCAGAAGTGATGAAGAAAAAGGTGACTCTGTGGTGGGGCTGCTGACGGCATCTGCATCACCGGAAAGGCTCACGATAGAATGGCTGTGTACTGATCCGGAATACAGAGGTACGGGAGTGGCAGATGAGCTTATCAAAAAGATGGAGAAGATCGCAAGGAATAACGGGATCGGAGAGGTCGCAGCTCTGTTTACGGGAGATATTGATCTTAAGGAGATAGAAAGGGACAGTGAAAGCTATTTTCGTTTTCTGGGATATGACAAAGAAAAGGAGCTTTACGGAGAATGGGAGAAGGAGATCGGCAGCTTCCTGAACCACCATTTTTTTAAGAATGCTTCGCCTAAACATGTGACCGCAAAACCTCTTGAAGCCGTGGGAGAGGAAACGGCCGGCAAGGCCATATCCCACTTCGGGAAGGTATCAGGCTCGATCCGTCTCTTTGATATCCTGTCCTGTCCCGGCGACTATGACTATAAGGTGAGCAGTATCCTTTTTGAAAATGAAAGGCCAACGGGGCTCTTCCTGGTACAAAGCGCGGGAAATACCTTTTATCCTGTCTTCCTTTATACAAAAGACGCGGTTGAAGCACTGGCTTTATTCAAATGCTCAATGGAGGGAGCTGAGACCCGCAGACCTGAAGGAAATGTCAGAGTAATCTCCTCGGATTCAAGGGTCACGGAGTTCATGGAAAAGCTGTTTCCGGGAGAGAGGATATCCACAAGGCTTCTGATTCGGGATATGGAATCCGTAAACGGTAACGAATAAGAGCAGTGAGTGAAGGGAAAAGCAAAGGGAGGAACATGGAACAATGCCTTATCATGAGAATAATGGTCAAAACGGAGAGGTTCAAAAGGTAAACGGGCAGCATATAGAGGACTTGCAAAAATATCAGCAGATCAGCACGCTGATCGAGTCTGAATATTTATCCGGTCCGATACAGCATAACGTGATCGGTGACGAGAGGACTAATAAAGCCCTTACTCAGTCCCGGGTAAGCTTCATATCCTCGATCCTTGATAATGTGGAGACGACGGAAAGAATGCAGCTGTCGGAGCAGGAAAAGGAAAGGCTTATGAACATGCGTTCAAGAGGACTGTCCTATCTCCTCCTGCATGAAAACAGTCGTTCCGATTCCCCGGAGATGAAGGAGATCAAATTGCGGGTCGGAAATCTGGAGAGGCTGCTTGCAGCCGGAAAGAACGATATCGTTACCCCGGATAATTTTGAGGAGATCGAGATCGCCTGTCAGTTCGCGCTTGACGCCTGCAATTCCTATGTAAATAATCCGAAGAAAAGGGAAAACGCAAGAAAGCAGGCGGTAAGAAGAAGAGCGATCTCTCTTGCCAAAGAGGCTGAAAAACTGGTACAAAAAAGGGAGATGCTAACAAACGGAGAATTTGCCGGAAAAACCCTGGGGGAGGTTTTAAACCTTTCGGAGAGGGCTGTTGCGCCAGTATATGAGCAACAGGCAGAGAAAACCGCTTCCATCAGTAAAGACGGGCAAATGATCAATAAGCTTTTCAGTATACAGTTCGACCCCGAGGAGGAATTAAGAAAGGCAGGGGACAGCCCGGGAGCGAAGGAGCAGGTAAGGGACAGGTACCTGGAACTACGAAGGGTACTTAAAAGTCTGCCGCAAAACCGGGTCCTTGTCAGAAATGTCACGCTTTTGGGGAAAAGGGTAAAGCTCTTACAGCGATCCGATAATTCCCTGAGCCTTATAGAGGGGCATCAGGAGATCAGGCTTGCGACGACGGCAGGTCTGCTTGCGGACAGGATCGGAGAGGTTTTCGCACCACAGGAACAGGCTTCGGTTCTTAACGATCTCAGAAAGAAAGCAGAGGATCTAAGCTATGAAGGAAATACAAACGGGACAAGAATCCCCCTGGAAGCTTTCAGACAGTGGGGAGGAGCCACAAGACATAAATATATGCCGGCATTCGATGCCATAAAAATAGAAAAAAAGAGCGGGGGTTATATCGCAGCGGTACCCTGCAAATATAAGGATATGATGGAACTGCGCCCGAGCCTTCCGGAGAAGGTAAAGGTAAACGGAAAAGAGATCATGCTACGCAGAACCTATAATTATGTTCTGAAGGCTATGCATATGGCAATACTGAAAAAGGATGGAACCTTCCGTGAAAATGCTCCGAAGATAGCCGCAAATATTGAAGGCATCTTCATGGGCGGCATTACGTATAACTTTAAAGAAAATACTGCCAAAACGACCATGTTGACCTGTATTCTTCCGGAAATAAAGAAAAGCCTGAAGATGCAGTATCGCAGCACAGGGAAAAAGATCGATGAAAAAGCCGTGACAAAAGAGGCTAACCGTATAATATCAGACTGGATTACTATACAGAAATCCAGTAAGCATGCGTTTATCGCCGATAATGAGATTATGATATCAGATGACGTATCCATGTTATTTGATGCACAGAAGGGTAATTACGGAGATTGGGAGCCGGCAGCGAAAGAATTCGGCGCCAGCGACCAGGAGATTGAGGAACTACGTGCCCATAAAAAGGAAGAATTAAAAACTGCGGTGAACCGTATGATGCAGATAAGAAATATGAATCCGGAGGGAAAGGAAACACCGATCCAGTGCGCCTGTTCCGCTCACGCGGGATTCATACAGACCTGTAAGCTAAATTACGAGAACAAACTGTCCGCAAAGCTTGTATATTACTATCATGATGATCTTCTGAGGAATAATCCGAAAATGGCTCTGGAATTTATACTGAAGGATTTCAAGTCCTTTGCTGCCCAGCGTATTTTCAGTGAAAAGAAGTTAAATGACCTTCCGGAAAGAGAGCTGCGCTTCAGAAAATATCTGGAAAAGCTGAACCGGGGTGAAGCTTTGACAGATGAAGAATTCAGGGATTATTATTCGTTTGTATGCCAATATAATGACGCTAATTATCATGCGGCCGGAAAGGTTCTTTCCGATGTGGATGAAAACGGAAAGCCTCTCTGTTATACAACGGAGGCAGCCGCAAGGCTTCCCTGGAATACCTTCGGTGTTCCGTTTTCGATGGATGGTCTCATTGGGGAGTACAAGGCCGCCAACAAACAGGATCCCGGGTTCGGCTCGGTTCCTGAAATGAACGAGGAAAAGATTTTAGAAACGAAGGATGTCGGAGATTTTTCGCAGGGTATTAATATGTGCCGCATTTATAATGAAGGAATGTACCAATTTAAGAGATATAAGGGAACCATGACCTTTGCGCAGTCAAGGCTGGATCAGATAAACTACAGAGTCAATACCAGGGAAACCGAGGCCTCCATTTAACTGTAATTCACAAGCGCTTTTATAACTACAGCGTAAACTGTGATTTTCCGGTGTTTTTGTTAATTGTAGATATGAATTTACAGGAGTTTGGGTAATAGTCATAGATTTAGTGGCTGACGCTTTAAAAGTGATATAAAACTTAATGCGAAATAAAGACTCGTGGCACTCGATGTGGCACTCGGTCAGAAAGACATATAGCGAAAAGTCCATAAAATAAAGGTTTTTAAAGGAGATATAAGATAATATGAAATTAGGAATCGTCGGCTTGCCAAATGTTGGCAAATCTACATTATTTAATTCACTTACGAAGGCGGGAGCGGAATCGGCCAATTATCCGTTCTGTACCATAGATCCCAATGTGGGCGTGGTGGCGGTGCCCGATGAGAGGATAAGGCTTCTGGGGGATATGTACCACTCAAAGAAGGTCACGCCGGCAACAATAGAGTTTGTTGACATCGCGGGCCTTGTTAAGGGGGCCTCAAAGGGAGAGGGGCTGGGGAATCAGTTCCTTGCGAATATAAGAGAGGTGGACGCCATAGTTCATGTGGTCAGGTGCTTTGAGGACGGCAATATAGTCCACGTGGACGGGAGCATAGATCCTTTAAGGGATATAGAGACCATTAACCTGGAGCTTATATTTGCGGATATCGAGGTTCTGGAGCGCAGGGCCGCAAAGCAGGGCAGGGCAGCCAACAACGATAAAAAGGTGGCAAAAGAGGTTGACCTTATAAAAAGGCTCATAGCCTTTCTTGAGGAGGGGAAGCTTGCCAAGAGCTTTGAGCCGGAGGACGAGGATGAGGAGGAATGGTTTAAATCCTATAACCTTCTTACAGCCAAGCCGGTGATCTTTGCCGCAAATGTGTCGGAGGACGACCTTGCGGACGACGCAGAGAACAACCCTTATGTTCAGAGCGTCAGGAAATACGCGGAGGGAGAGGGCTTTGAGGTCTTCGTGATATGCGCCCAGATAGAGCAGGAGATAGCCGAGCTTGACGATGAGGAAAAGGCGATGTTCTTAGAGGATCTGGGGCTTTCGGAGTCGGGCCTTGACAAGCTTATAAAGGCCAGCTACAAGCTGTTGAATCTCATGAGCTTCTTAACAGCCGGAGAGGATGAGACAAGGGCCTGGACAATAAAGAGAGGGACGAAGGCTCCCCAGGCGGCAGGCAAGATCCACAGCGATTTTGAAAGAGGCTTCATCCGGGCTGAGGTCGTAAATTACAAGGATCTGTTAGAGTGCGGGTCGCTGTCCGCGGCAAAGGAAAAGGGAATAGTCGGGCTGGAAGGAAAGGATTATGTGGTACGGGACGGGGATGTGATCCTGTTTAGATTTAATGTATAGGATGGTAAAAAAATGTAACAATTTTGAAAAAAATTTATAATCCCCATTATCTATATATGGGTGCGCACCGCCTGATCGACGGAACAAGAACACCATATATTGTGGAATAATGGCGGTAATACAGGGATCAGGCCCCTTCCCGGGGGCTTGATTTTTTTGCCTTAATATAATAGAATGTGGTTACGAGGTGGGAGAAAGTGGTAGAAAAGTTCTTTATGTGGGAGGTGACTGAGAACTTTGTTCATTGGAGAGTACAGTCATAAGATAGACTCTAAGGGCAGAGTGATAGTACCAACCAGGTTTCACGAGGATCTGGGAGAGAGCTTCGTGATCACAAAAGGACTTGACGGTTGTCTCTATATCTATCCTTCGGAGGAATGGAATACTTTTCTTGAAAAGCTTCATAGCCTGCCCTCCAACAGGGATACCAGAAAGCTTGTCCGCTCATTCGCGGCAAGTGCCGATATGGTGGAGGTAGACGGACAGGGCAGGATTTTGATAAAGACCGGTCTCAGGGAGTATGCCAATCTTTCAAAGGACGTTGTTTTCGCAGGCACCTTAAACCACATCGAGCTTTGGGATAAGGAGATGTGGGAGAAAGAGAACAGTATGGACGATATTGATGATATAGCCGAGAAGCTGGCCGAGCTTGGCCTGAGCGTTTAAGGGAATGTTTCGTTCGGCAGACCGAACGGACCGGCGCAAACTGAAGTCGGCGCCTGAGCGCACGGCCCATCGGACCGGCGCGGACAAGGAGAGAGCTTTGGAATTCAATCACAGATCCGTACTGCTAAAGGAAACCATAGAGCTGCTTGATATAAAGCCTGAAGGGACCTATGTGGACTGCACATTAGGGGGCGGCGGGCATGCTCTTGAGATCCTGAAACGCCTGGATGAACACGGGAGCCTGATCGGCATCGATCAGGACGAGGCAGCGATCGAGGCTGCCGCCGAAAGGCTGAAGGAATATAAGAATGTGTTCATCGTAAGAGACAACTACAGAAATTTCAGGGATGTACTCGGCAAGGCACACAAGGGGAAAGTGGAAGGAGTCATCCTTGATCTGGGAGTATCATCTTATCAGCTTGATACTCCTGAAAGGGGATTTTCATATAAGCTGGAAGCGCCTTTGGACATGCGGATGGACAGGAGGATGACTGTCTCCGCAAGGGACATAGTAAACGGCTATTCCATGGAGGAGCTCGTAAGAGTGTTCAGGGATTACGGCGAAGAGAAAAACGCCGTAAGGATAGCAAAGAGGATAGTAGCTGAAAGGGAAAAAAAAGAGATAACCGCGACAACGGAGCTTGCGCAGTTAATAAAGGAAGCGGTTCCCGCAAAGGTGAGGAACAAAAAGGGACATCCGGCGAAGCAGTGCTTTCAGGCCCTCAGGATAGAGGTTAACGGAGAACTGACCGTACTTGCGGATACACTGGATGAAATGATCGATTGTCTTTCCGAGGGGGGAAGAATAGCGGTCATAACCTTTCACTCACTGGAGGATCGGATCGTAAAGAATACCTTCAGAAGAAACGAGGATCCCTGCACCTGCCCAAAGGATTTTCCTGTCTGCGTATGCGGAAAGAAGCCGAAGGGAAGAGTGGTTACCCAAAAGCCGGTGGTACCGGGACAGGAGGAGCTTTCGGAAAACAACAGAGCCCAGAGCGCAAAGCTGAGGGTCTTTGAGAAGCATGAGGGCTAAACGGAGAGAGTGGGAGTGTGCGAATGGCAGGAAACAGCAGAAGGCCTGCAGGACGAGGCAACTATGGAAAAAATACAATAAGACAGACATACCATCGGGAAGATGAGTATGTATATGGGAACGCCGTAAGGGCGCTGAGCCCGGTGAGGGTTGAAAAGCCGGCGCCCAGGGTATCCCAAACCGTAAGAAGAAACAGGGACAGAGCGGCAAGAATGAATCCCGGATGGGTTCTTTTCCTGACCCTTGCAATGATGGCGACCGGAACAGCCCTGATCTTCTATTTAAGACTGCAGTCGGACATCACCAACCGTGTCAAGAATATCGCGGTTTTAGAGGCTCAGTATAACACCCTCAAGGCGGAAAACGATGATACCGAAAGCCGTATCAAGGGGGCTGTGGATCTTGAGGACATCAAGCGAAGGGCCATGACCGAGCTGGGGATGCAGTATGCCAACGAGAATCAGATCGTTTCCTATGAAACGGACGATGATGATTACGTAAGGCAGTATATAGATCTGAAATAGCGATGCAGCGATATCTGTGGTATAATAAGCGAATGGGACGGTGAAGGGCGTTTCAAATATCACAGATGCGTGAGGGGAACATGGAAAATTTAAAAAATCAGAAGTTTACGGATAAGATGCAGAGAAAGCTGGCAGTGTCGTTTTTGGTCGTACTGCTGGCTTTTATGGGTTTAAGCACCAGATTATATGCCATCAACAGGGATAACGGGGAGCAGTACAAGAAACAGGTGCTCTCACAGCAGTCCTACGATTCGGTGGTGCTGCCGGCCAAGCGGGGAGAGATAGTAGACAGCAACGGAACAAAGATAGCCGTCAGCCAGAAGGTGTATAACGTCGTGATCGACAGCAAGACCCTCAACTCCAAGGACGGAAAATATCTGGAGCCTACGATGAAGGCGATCTATGATCAGAAGGATATAAACTTTACCATAAGCCAGTCCGATCTCAGAAGCTATATTGCTTCAAATCCCGGCTCACAGTACAAGATAATCGCCAAGAAACAGCCCTATGACGCTGTTTCAACCCTTATGGTGATGATAAGCGATCATGTTGAGTATCCCGATATAAAGGGAGTGTGGCTGGAGGATGCCTATCAGAGAACATATCCCTACGGCTCGCTTGCCTGTGATGTGATCGGCTTTGTACAGGGTGATAATGAAGGGGCTTACGGCCTTGAAGAATACTATAACGATATCCTTACGGGAATAAACGGAAGAGAGTACGGCTACCTTAACGATGATTCCAACCTTGAAAGAACCATCAAGCCCGCGGAGAACGGAAAAACCCTGGTAACAAGCCTGGATGTAAACATACAGAGCATCATCGAAAAGCATATCCTTGCCTTCAACAAGGAGCACGAGAATGAATACAGGGACGGCAACGGCTCTAAAAATACCGGCGTCATCGTCATGAACCCCAAGACCGGTGAGATACTTGCAATGGCAAGCTATCCGGTCTTTGATCTCAACGACCCATGGAATACCGACGGGCTTGATATCGAGGTCTCTGAGGAATATGCGATGGACGGCATAGTGCCTCAGGTCACCTCCAGCACCGACGGGCAGGAGGAAGCGCCGGAAAACGGAGAGAACGCGGAAAATACCGAAAACAGCCAAAACAGCCAGAACAGTGAAACTGCTTCGGAAGAGACTGTTATGGAGCCTGTGCTTACGGAGTCGGTGGATTCCTATACCGCGCCTGCGGGCACGGGGCTTGTTAACGAAGAGGAAGAAGGGACGAAAAAGACCCCGAAAACCTATGCGGAGGCCTATGAGGAAGCAAAGCTGGAGGCCCTTAATTCTCTATGGAAGAATTTCTGCGTAAATGCCACCTACGAGCCGGGCTCTACCATGAAGCCCTTTACAATGGCGGCAGGGCTGGAATCCGGTGAGCTTACCGGAAACGAAAATTTCGTCTGCGGCGGAGTGAAGAATGTGGGAGACCACAAGATCCACTGCAGCAACCGTGCGGGACACGGGCCTCTTACCTTTTCCGGGGCTCTTGAACAGTCCTGCAACGTGGCCTTTATGGATATAGGCACAATGATCGGAAAACAGATCTTTATGGATTATAATAAGGAATTCAATTTCGGCTTAAAGACCAACGTGGATCTTACCGGGGAGGGGCGGACAAATACTCTTGTTTTTGACGTCGACACAATGACTCCTACCGACCTTGCTATCTCTACCTTCGGACAGGGCTTTAACGTTACCATGATCCAGATGATAACCGGCTTCTGTTCACTCATAAACGGAGGCTATTACTATCAGCCCCATGTTGTGACAAAGATCTTAAATGACGACGGAGTGGTAGTGGATACCGTTGAGCCCAGGGTGCTTAAGCAGACAATCTCTCAGGAAACCTCCGATAAGATAGTGGAGCTCTGCAATAACGTGGTCTCCCAGGGTACCGGAAAGAGCGCCCGTCCGGCGGGCTACAGGATAGGCGGGAAGACAGGTACGGCGGAAAAATATCCCAGAAAAAGGGGTAATTATCTGGTGTCCTTTATAGGCTTTGCTCCGGCCGACGATCCGCAGATCGCCTTTTATACGGTAATCGATGAGCCTAACGTTCCTTCCCAGGCTTCCGCAAGGTATGCAACGGTACTGACCCGTGAATATCTTACCGAGCTCCTTCCTTATATGCATATATTCATGACCGAGGAGCTGAGCGATGAGGAAAAGGCCGAGCTCGAGGAAAAGCAGATAAGCTTTGCCGTGTCTGCTTCCATGGCCGAAGAGCAGGCTCAGCAGGAGCAGCCGGCCGAAGGAGAGGAAGGCGCGGAAGGAGAAGAGGAGGATCCTTCGGTGGTGACCAATTCCGACGGCAGTGAGGTAAATATTACAAACGATGAGATCATTACCTTTGTGGACGGGACCAACTCCAACGATTATAAGAAACCGGAGCTTTCAATCGATCCGGAAACGGGCTATGCGATCGATCCCGATACCGGGGCCCTGTTAGATCCTCATACCTTCGAGCCTGTGGATCCTACCATCTCGGATCTCGAGTAAGAGT
>DNAD01000018.1:0-2539 GCA_003484785.1 Lachnospiraceae bacterium | reverse complement strand
CTGCAAAAGAATTATACTGAACAATACGTTTACGCGGAAAATGCCTGCAGACTATGACCTAAGGCCGGCCTGCGGGATCGATCTGACAATGGAGAAGTATAATGACTTTATCAATAGCGATAATAATCGGTTTTGCCATAAGCGCGGGCCTGGGACCGTTTATGATCCCTTTTCTTCGGAAACTGAAGATCGGCCAGACTGTTCGTGATGACGGCCCCGAAAGCCATCTGAAGAAAAACGGCACCCCCACCATGGGAGGGATAATATTCCTGTCTGCGCTTATCGTCACCTCCCTTATTTTTGTAAGAAAATACCCGGGAATAATCCCGGTGCTTTTAATGACTCTTGCCTTCGGAATAATCGGCTTTATAGATGACTATATCAAGGTGGTGCTCAAAAGAGCGATGGGCTTTAAGGCATGGCAGAAGATAATCTGCGAGCTGGTGGTTACCGTCATCTATGCCGTTTATATGGTAAGATCACCGAATGTTGATCTTACGCTGCTGGTGCCTTTTTCTCACGGAAGATATATTTCGGCCGGGATCCTTACGATACCGCTCATGTTCTTTGTTATCCTGGGAACGGTCAACGGAGCTAATTTTACCGACGGTCTTGACGGCCTTGCCACAAAGGTAACCCTTGGGATAGCGGGATTTTTCTGTATACCTGCCATTTTGGAAAAGAGCGGCCTCGATCCCATACTGGGAGCCATGATAGGCGGGCTTTTAGGCTTTCTTTTGTATAATGCCCATCCGGCGAAGGTGTTTATGGGAGATACGGGGTCTCTGGCGCTGGGAGCCTTTGTCGCAACTACGGCCTATGCGCTCAGGATGCCGCTGTTCATTATCATGGTCGCCTTTATCTACCTTGCAGAGGTCATTTCGGTAATACTGCAGGTCGGATATTTCAAGCTGACTCACGGGAAGAGGATATTCAAGATGGCGCCGATCCATCACCATTTTGAGCTGTGCGGGATCGAAGAGACCAGGGTCGTGGAGGTTTTCTTTATTGTAACCATAGTGCTTGGCGCGGTCGCGGCCATAGGATATCTCTTATAACAACAGAATAAATACCAGCGGTCGAAACGGCCGCTGTGATTTTTTTGGGGTGTGATCAGGCATTGGCTTGATTATTCCCGGCAATTGATGTATTATGGCTTTGGGGAGAGCTGTATGTCGAATATGGAAATAATTGGTAAGAGGGACAAGACCCTCGTAGTGGGTGCCGGAAAAAGCGGCATTTCCGCTATGTCTTTACTGGCTTTGAATAACGAAAAGCCTGTTCTTTTTGATTCAAACAGTGAACTGAATATTGAAGAGGTAAGAGAGAAGCTTGATGAGGCGGCAAGGTCTGCCGAAATCTATGCGGGAGAGCTGCCAAAGGAGGTCAGGGCGGAGCTTTGTTGTGTCGTGATAAGCCCGGGTGTACCCATTGATTCCGAGCTCGTTGTTGGCTTTAGAAATGAGGGCATACCCATAAGCGGCGAGATAGAGCTTGCCTTTGGCTATGAGAAGGGTACTCTTATCGCTATTACCGGCACGAACGGAAAGACAACCACGACAGCCCTGGTCGGAAAGATCATGAACGACTATATGGGCAGAGCCATCGTTGCGGGCAATATCGGAACCCCGTATACCACGGAGGTTTTAAAGAGCAGTCCGGATTCGGTGACCGTGGCGGAGATCAGCAGCTTCCAGCTGGAAACTGCCGACAGGTTCAGACCGCACATCTCAGCTATCCTCAATATCACTCCCGATCATCTTAACAGGCACCATACCATGGAATGCTATATAAACGAGAAGAAGAAGATAGCGAAGAATCAGGATGAGAACGATTACATCATATTAAACTATGATGATGAGGTGCTTCGTCCCTTCGGAGAGAGCGTAAGGTGCAGAGTGATATATTTCAGCACCAAGGCCAGACCGGAGAACGGCTTTTATTATGAAAACGGTGATATCTTCTTTAATGAGAACGGAGAGGGTAAAAAGCTCATCAATAAAGACGAAATGAATATCATCGGTTTACATAATATGGAGAATGCAATGGCGGGGATCGCCATCGCAAAGGCCTTCGGGGTACCCTTTGACAATATCATCGCATCTCTTAAGGATTTTAAACCTGTCGAGCACAGGATAGAATTCGTGGAGGAGATCGACGGGGTAAGGTATTACGACGATTCGAAGGGGACGAATGTCGATGCCGCAATAAAAGGCATTCAGGCCATGGACAGGAAGACCTGCCTTATCGGAGGAGGGTATGATAAGAACGTGCCCTTCGATGAATGGATAGAAGCCTTTGACGGTAAGGTGAAAAAGCTGGTGCTCATCGGGCAGACCGCGGAGAAGATAGCGGAGTGCTGCAGGACGCACGGTTTTACGGATTATGTGTTTGCCTCTTCAATGGAGGAGGCGGTGGATATATGCAGGAGGAGCGCCGAAAAAGGGGAAGCGGTGCTGTTGTCTCCTGCCTGCGCAAGCTGGGGGATGTTCGATAATTTCGAACAGCGCGGGGATATTTTCAAGAAGCTCGTGAGAGA
>DNAD01000094.1:1660-3822 GCA_003484785.1 Lachnospiraceae bacterium | reverse complement strand
CCAGATCCATCATGTTCAGTGCGATGACAACCGGGATGCCAATCTCCACCAGCTGGCTTGTCAGGTACAGGTTACGCTCGATATTGGTCGCATCCACCAGGTTGATGATTGCTTCTGGCTTCTCTTTCAGGAGATAGTCACGGGAAACAACTTCTTCCAGTGTATATGGAGACAGGGAATAGATACCCGGAAGATCGGTGATGATCACATCATCGTGCTTTTTAAGCTTTCCCTCCTTTTTCTCCACTGTGACTCCCGGCCAGTTTCCGACAAACTGGTTGGAGCCTGTAAGTGCGTTGAACAGCGTAGTCTTTCCGCTGTTCGGGTTTCCCGCAAGTGCGATACGTATGCTCATCTTCAGGCCTCCTCCACATCGATCATCTCAGCATCAGCTTTACGAAGCGATAATTCATAATTTCTTACCTTAACCTCGATCGGATCTCCCAGAGGAGCCACCTTACGCACATATACCTCAGTGTTTTTCGTTATCCCCATATCCATGATCCTTCTCTTAACCGCTCCTCCGCCGTTAAGCTTCACCACTTTTACGGTTTCTCCGACCTTCACGTCCTTTAATGTTTTCATCAATGGTTCCTCCTATACCATTATCTTTCCTGCCAGCTCTTTGCTGACAGCTACCCTGCTTTCCTTTACCTTTACGATCAGGTTCTCTCCCAGCGAGTTTACTATGCTTATCTCCCCGCCGACATGAAAGCCCAGATCCTCCAGGTGTTTCTTAACTTCAGGATTGCCGCCTATTTTTTTCACGATCTGCGGCTGACCGCATTCTGCATAAGCCAGAGGCATCATACCTTATCCAATCCTTTCGTAACATTCTCTTACAGGGCTGTATGGCAGCTCGTTAGTATATGCTAACCGTCTGCTGTGTGAAAGGCGTTAGTATCTGCTAACCAATGGCTGCGCAATACTGTGTTAGTCCCTGCTAACCATAGATTAGTATAATTAGCGGAAGCTAACTTGTCAAGGGTAATCTTAAATTAATGGGGATCAGTCTGTCTGCGGTATCGCGGTGCGGACTCTTCTTGATATTACGACCGCAAGCGCCAGCTTTATAAGATCGGGAATGATAAAGGGAAATACACACCAGGACAATACGGTCAGCAGGCTCACCTCTCCGGTGTTTCTGATATAAACGAACATAAACCACCCTGTCCCGAAGGCGTAGCAGACGATAAGCCCCAGTACAAGGGCCGCGATCTCGACGAAAAGCTTCCTGCCCCATATCTTTGTAAATGCTTTATAGATCAGGCCGACGAATATAAAGCCTATGATATATCCTCCTGTGCTTCCGAACAGGAACCCTATCCCTCCGCGGAAGCCGGAAAATACCGGAAGTCCCAGTGCTCCCATCAGCACATAAACGATCGAAGCGATGGTTCCCCTGTCGCCTCCGAGTATGAGCAGAACCGCAAATACCGCAAAGGTCTGTAAGGTAAAGGGAACCGTAGCAGGTATTGATATCCATGAGCACACGGTAATAAGAGCCGCGCCGATCGCGATATATACCATATCCGGTGTTTTCATCCTCTGTTTTGCTCCCTGAAGCTTTGTGTTTTCCATCATCTTCTCCTTTAATATTTACAGTTTTCATGAACGATCACGAGTATATCAAAACAGAAGAAAAATGTCAACCTATTCATAGAAATAGGTTGACATTGCATGTAGATTCACGTTACCATTCATCGGTCATGGAATAATTGGCAGGCGCTGTGGGAGCTTGCTCAGCGAAGCAGCAGCATGACCATCTGGGCTGTCTCCACCATGGAATTTCCGGAATCCATGCTCATCTTCTGAATATAGCGGTAGGCCTCCGGCTCGGTCATCTCCCTGCTCTCCATAAGCATCGCCTTGGCTCTGTCTATGTATTTACGCTCCTCGCTGCTTCGCAGCGTTTTGGCCGCGTTTAAGCCATCGGTTCTTTTATAGTACCCTTCCCTCTCCCCTTCCAGGATACCGATAAGGTCGGAGGCCTTAAAGGGGACGGCGATCTTTACCGCCTCCTCCGGATACTCCACGTTCATCACGTTCCGGGACAATATGATGAGCTTAAAGGATGGCGGGATACAATCCTGCAGCTCTATAAAGCTCATATCCGTAAGCCTTCCGCCGCAGATGATAAACCCCTCCTCCCTGCGGCAGCT
>DNAD01000094.1:0-1535 GCA_003484785.1 Lachnospiraceae bacterium | reverse complement strand
CCCAGCAATCCGCCTATTCTTCCCGCATCTTCGATTTTCGGCATGACTATAATAATACAGCTCATTATCTTTAATACTTATACAGGTAGTTTCTTATCTCCCAGTCAGACACTTCCTTCATAAAATCATTCCATTCCTTAAGCTTTGCCTCCGTATAGATCTGCGCAAAATCCTCCCCCAGGATCTCCTTTATGAAGGGATCCACCTTTGCGCAGAAAAGCGCCGATTTCAGATCCCCCGGAAGCTCGCTCACCGAAGAAAAGCTGATCTTTTTTTCTATCCTTTTATCAAGCTCATCCTCCATTCCCTTAAGCCCCGCCGATATTATGAGCGCCAGGGCAAGATAGGGGTTTGCGGAGGAATCCGGAAACCTCAGCTCAACAGCCGGCTCGAAGAGACTGTCCCTGACCCTTAAATAAGTGGAATTGATGGTACCCGCCCTGTTTCCTCTCGAATCATCAAGGGCCTGCATTATCCGCTTATAGGAATTGACCGTGGGGTTGGTATATGCGCTCAGTGAACAGGAATGCTTCAGTATCCCGTTTATGAAGGCAACGGTCTCCTTGTTGGGGGTATCCTTCATATCGTCCATGATATTTACGCCGTCCCTGTAAACGGTAAAGTTAAGGTGCATTCCGGAACCCGCCTCCTCACTCTTTGGTTTGGGCATAAAGGTGGCGTAAAGACCGAAGCGCTTGGCTATGGAACGGACGGCAAACCTGAAGGTCATGATGGAATCGGCGGCATGGAGGGTATCCGCCTCCTTGAAATCGATCTCATGCTGGGCAGGGGCATCCTCGTGATGGGACGACTCGATCATAAAGCCCATCTGTTCCAAAAGGAGCACCATTTCCCTCCTTGCGTTCTCCCCCGAATCAACAGGGCCCACATCCATAAGGCCTGCCTGATCGTGAGTCACCGTTGTGGGAAGGCCGTTCTCGTCAAGATGAAAAAGGAAAAATTCACACTCTGGACGGATCATAAAGCTGTAGCCCTTTGACGCTGCCGCCCTTATGACCTTTTTAAGTATTGTCCTTGAGCTCATTTCAAACGGTGTTCCATCCGGACAGCACACATCACACATAAACTTTGCCACCTTTCCCTGCTGGGGCCGCCAGGGCAGTATCATGAAGGTATCGTAGTCAGGCTCCAGGATCAGCTCCCCATCGTAACCGCAGTCAGGCCCGAACATCACCTGACCTTCTATCCGGTATTTGTCCACCAGGATCTTTCGAAGCTGTGCCGCAGTCACTGCCACATTCTTAAGATTTCCGAACATATCCGCAAACTGCAGTCTTATAAATTCGACACCCTCCTCCTTTATCAGATCCAGGATATCCTGCGCTGTTTTCATGTTATTCTCCTTTCTCCTTACGCTGTCCCTTTGCAGTTGCCGTCACAGCCTGAAGGGCTGTAAACAGTAACCCTTTCTGATCTGCCTGACAGTCCGTGCCGGTCCGCTTGCAGATCGTGCGCTTTTACAAACAATTTCATTCCGGTCCGGCCTGCTTTAAAGGCAGGATTATCTGAATGGT
>DNAD01000276.1:11641-14274 GCA_003484785.1 Lachnospiraceae bacterium | reverse complement strand
AATAGATCTCAGAGCAGGGACCGCAGGGGCCCGCCCCGTGCTCCCAGAAGTTATCGCACTCCCCGGTCTCGGGATCTCTGTAGAATCTGGTGATCTTTTCGGCGGGCACGCCTATGTCCTTATTCCATAGCTCAAAGGCCTCCTCATCCTCTCCGTAGATCGAAGGATAGAGCCTTTCGGGATCCATGCCGATGACCTCGGTAAGAAATTCCCAGCTCCACCTGATGGCCTCCTTCTTAAAATAATCGCCGAAGGAGAAATTCCCCAGCATCTCGAAAAAGGTAAGATGCCTTGCGGTTTTTCCAACATTTTCGATGTCCCCGGTCCTTACGCACTTCTGGCAGGTGGTCACCCTTTTTCTCGGAGGGATCTCCTGCCCGGTAAAATAAGGCTTAAGCGGCGCCATTCCCGCATTTATCAGCAGCAGACTCTTATCATTATGGGGCACCAGCGAAAAGCTCTTCATGGCAAGATGATCCTTGCTCTCAAAGAACTCCAGATACATTCTTCTTAACTCATTAACTCCGTACTTTTTCATTTTATCTTCCTCTTAATATTTATTTCATGCTTACTTTAAATACAGTAAACGCGCAGGATCTCTGCGTTAACCATTAACCTACAGGATCGAGAAGCCGGCCTTCTCAAGGGCATCCAGATCCTCATCCTTCCACAATGAGCTCTGGACCTCTCCTATATGGGCCTTTCTTAAAAAGAACATACAGATCCTCGACTGTCCTATACCACCGCCTATGGTATAAGGAAGCTTCTTCTCAAGGATGGCCTTCTGGAAGGGAAGCTTCTCCCTTTCGGTGCAGCCCGCGGTCTCAAGCTGGGTCCTTAAGCTGTTCTCATCCACCCTGATACCCATTGAGGAAAGCTCAAGCCCGATATCAAGAATCGGATAATACACTATGATATCCCCGTTAAGGCTCCAGTCATCGTAGTCCGGGGCTCTTCCGTCATGAGGCTTTCCGGAATTGAGAGCGCCTCCGATGTTCTGAATGAACACGGCGCCGTACTCCCTTGCGGCCTCCCTCTCCCTCTCCTTCGGGGTAAGATTTGGATACCTGTCCTCCAGCTCCTGCGTAGTGATGAAATGGATCTCCGGAGGCAGTATGGTCTCTATCTTAAGGTATTTGGAGTGGATATAGCCCTCCGTATCCTTAAGCGCCGAATAAACCCTTCTTACGACCTCCTTAAGAGTATCCGTATTTCTCTCCGATCTGTCTATGATCTTTTCCCAGTCCCACTGGTCAACGTATATCGAATGGATATTATCCGTATCCTCATCCCTTCTAATAGCGCTCATATCCGTATACAGCCCCTCTCCGTTCTCAAAGCCGTACTTCTTAAGCGCCATCCTCTTCCACTTTGCAAGGGAATGAACAATCTCCGCGTTCCTGTCCTCCTGCTCCTTTATGCCGAAGCTTACCGGCCGCTCATAACCGTTTAAGTTATCGTTAAGACCTGATTCCGGAAATACAAAAAGCGGCGCGGATACACGGGTAAGATTAAGCTCCCCCGCCAGTGCCCGCTCAAAATAATCCTTTACCTGCTTGATGGCGATCTGCGTCTCCTTCTTTCCGAGAACGCTCTCATAACCCTCCGGTATCACAACACTCATCCTCTTCCTCCTCTCTATGCCAATTTACGAAACAAATTGTGCACTGGGGTCAAACAAAATCTTTACTATTATAGACAACTGTAATATCTAATGCAATCTTTTTTCAAACCCGGCTCAATCCCTCACAGCCTCCGCAAAGGTATTACACGATCACCCTCAAACCCTGCTGTTATAGAGCTCCGAATAGAACCCTCCCAGCTCAAGCAGCTCCTCATGTGTCCCCTTCTCGACCACGTTGCCGTCCTTCATCACCAGGATGATATCCGCATTCTTTATGGTAGACAGCCTGTGAGCCACAATGAAGGAGGTCCTCCCCTGCATAAGGGTCTTAAAGGACTCCTGGATATGCTTTTCGGTCCTGGTATCTATGGAGGAGGTAGCCTCATCAAGTATCAGCATCGGCGGCGGCGAAAGCATTATCCTGGTAATGCACAAAAGCTGCTTCTGCCCCTGTGAAAGCTGTCCCGCATCCTCCCCGGTCACGGTGTCATAGCCCTTTTCAAGCCTTCTGATAAAGGAGTGGGCGTGAGTAGCCCTGGCCGCCTCCACGATCTCCTCCATGGTGGCATCCGGCTTGCCCAGCCTGATGTTATCCGCTATCGTCCCCTTTCTCAGCCAGGTATCCTGAAGCACCATTCCATAGGAGCTTCTGAGGCTCTTTCTGGTGATATCCCTTATATCCTTTCCGTCAACCCTTATGGAGCCGGCCTCAACATCATAAAAGCGCATCAGCAGATTTATGATCGTGGTCTTTCCGCAGCCCGTAGGTCCTACTATCGCCACCCTTTCCCCG
This sequence comes from Lachnospiraceae bacterium, assembly GCA_003484785.1. Classification (GTDB taxonomy): domain Bacteria; phylum Bacillota; class Clostridia; order Lachnospirales; family Lachnospiraceae; genus UBA2868. The sequence continues at coordinate 11,857 of DNAD01000276.1, read as the reverse complement.
GGCTTCACCTCAATGTTCAGGTTCTCGATAAGCCTTCTGTCTTTGGAATAGGAGAAATCCACCTCGGAAAGGGATACCTCCCCCTCCGCCTTGGAAAGATCCGGAAGCCTCCTGTCCGAGATCTCGGGCTCGGTGTCTATAAGCTCGAACACCCTGGCCGCGCAGGCAAGAGCGTTTGAAAACTCGGTGATCACCCCGGTGATCTCGTTAAAGGGC
>DNAD01000276.1:0-11583 GCA_003484785.1 Lachnospiraceae bacterium | reverse complement strand
TGGTATACTGGTTGGCATAGCTTAAAAAGCAGGTCAGGGTTCCCACGCTCATTCCGCCGGAAAGAACGTTCAGAGCCCCGAAAAGAGCCACGAGAGCATACATTACAGAATTAACGAAACGGGTTCCCGGGTTGGTGAGGGAAGAATAGAACACAGCCTTAAGCGATGCGTCCCTCAGCTCTTCATTCATCTCATCAAAGGCCGCAAGGGTTCTGTCCTCATGGGCAAAAGCCTTGATCACCCTCAGATTGCCAAGAGACTCATTTATATAGGCAGTCTGCTCGCCCCTTATCTCCGACTGTCTTTTAAACATCGAAAAGGTCCTTGAGGAAACAAACCTTGCGAAAAAAAGTGAAAGCGGAGTGACAAACAGCACGATGAGCGTTATCCTTACGCTCATCCCGAACATGAAGCACAGAGTTCCGGCTATGGTAACAAGGCCTGAAAACAGCTGGGTAAAGCCCATGATCAGCCCGTCCGAAAGCTGATCCACGTCCGCCACCATATTACTTACTATGCTTCCGTGGGGAGTACTGTCCAGATAGGAGAACGGAAGCCTTAACAGCTTGTCAAAGGCATCGTTTCTGATATCTCTTACCGTATAATAAGCCGTCTTATTATTAAGAATGTTCATAAGCCACTGGGTAAGGCCGACTATCAGTACCGAAACAAGAGCCTTTGTCAGGATCGTAAAGATCCCATTAAAATCCACTCTCCCGTATACTATCAGATCGATGGCATTTCCTATAAGGATCGGCACATAAAGGGTGCCTGCCACCGAGATCACGGCACAGACCAGGGATAGAAGCACCAGCCCGAAATAGGGCTTTAAGTATATCATTATCCTTCTCAGGGTACCTGACCTCTTCATCACGCGCCCTCCTGTCCGTACTGGGATTCATGTATCTCGCGATAGATCCCCGAGGATCTCAGAAGCTCCTCATGAGTTCCGCAGGCTTTAAGCTCCCCGTCGTCCATCACAAGGATAAGGTCCGCGTTCTGTATACTCGTGGTGCGCTGTGAGATTATAAAGATCGTGGGAGAATAATCCAGCTTCTTAAGGTTATTGCGAAGCTTCAGATCCGTAATAAAATCCAGAGCGGAGGTACTGTCGTCAAGGATCAGTATCTTCGGTCTTTTGACCAGGGCGCGGGCTATGGTAAGCCTCTGCCTCTGTCCTCCCGAGAAATTGGAACCGTTCTGGGCCACCGGAGCGTACAGCCCTCCCTTTGAGGCAATCACCTCAGAGGCCGCCGCAAGCTCCAGAGCCTCCTCAATTTCCTTATCCGTCGCGTTTTCGTTGCCCCAGCGCATATTTTCGGCGATCGTGCCCTTAAAGAGCACGGCCTTCTGCGGCACTATGCCCATCATCTCCCTGAGCGCGCTTATGGGAAGCTCCCTGACATCGGTTCCGAACACAAGGACCCTTCCCGAGGTGGCATCGTAGAATCTCGGGATAAGGTTGACTATAGTGGATTTTCCCGAGCCGGTCCCGCCTATTATGCCTATGGTGGCTCCTTTTTTTGCCTTAAAGCTTATATTGCTTAAGGCTTCATCGCCGTTTTCGGTATACCTGAAGGACACCTTGTCGAACCTGACGGCCGTATTCTTATCACCCCCGGCAAGCCCCGTCCTTCCTTCCTTCAAAGAGGGCTCGATCTTAAGTATCTCCTCTATCCTGTTGCAGCTGGCAACAGCTCTGTTTATCGTAACGATAAGATTTGCAAACTTAACCAGCTCCACCAGGATCTGGGACATATAGTTGTAAAGGGCCACTACCTTTCCCTGTGTAAGAGCCCCGGCGTTTACCCTGACCGCCCCTGTATGGATAAGGATGATGATCGCAAGGTTTACCGCAACAAAGGTCAGGGGATTTAAGAGCGCCGAAACATGGCCCGCCCTCAGCTGGGAAGAGATATGCTCATCATTGCTGTGCCTGAAGCTCTCCCTTTCCCCGTCCTCCATGCAGAAGGCCCTTATGACTCTGCTTCCCGACAGATTCTCCCCGGTAAGCAGGGTAATACGGTCGAGCTTCTGCTGAACGCCCTTAAGCATCGGTATATTGACCGACATTATCACCGCCACGACCACGGAAAGCACCGCTATCAGAGCAACAAAAAGAAGCGCCGCCTTAACATCGATGGTAAAGGCCATGATCATGGCGCCGAACACGATAAAGGGCGAACGCAGAAACAGACGCAAAAACATGTTAACTCCTGTCTGCGCCTGATTCACATCACTGGTCATTCTGGTTATCATTGCGGAGGTTGAGATCTCGTCCGTCTCTTTATGGGAAAAGCTCAGTATATGCTTAAAAAGATCATGCCTTAACGCAAGGGAAAAGCCCGTTGCGGCCCTGGCGGCAAAATACTGTGCACAGACCGCGCAGATAAGCCCGACTGCCCCGAGGCATATCATGATAATGACCCTGTTTATGATATATGCCTGAGAATTGCCGCCTATCCCTCTGTCTATGATATCCGCCACGACAAGCGGGATGAAGAGCTCCAGAACAGCCTCAAGCATTTTAAAGAGAGGCGCAATCACGCACTCTCTTTTATAATCCTTCAGATATTTCAGTACCGATCTCATAAACTGTTACTTCCCGGATCCGAAGATTGATCTGATGCCCTCAAGGATCCCTGCGAAAAAGCCCTTTTTCTCTTCCTTCGACGGGGCGCTCTCTCTCATGATATCCTCCGCTTTTGCATATCTTTGGGTTTCTTCCCTGCCTGCCCCGGTGTTTTCTCTGTTATACTCGCGGTTATAGGGCTTTCCTTCTCCCTGCCTGTATTTCCCGTCTCCTTTTTTTCTGTCATGATATCTTCTGGCTTTGCTTTTCTTATTTGCCTTTCTGCAGCTTGGGCACCTCTTCGGAAGCTCCAGCCCTTTCCCCTCGTAAAAGCTTATCTCCGAATCCGTCATTTCGAATTCGTTACCACACTGAATACAAGTTTTTTTCATCAATTTCCTCCCCTGTAAGGCATCCTCTGTGCCCTACTGTATATTTACGGTGCTCTGGCTGGCTTCAAGGAGCTTGTCTCTCATCTCGGTCTCTATCCTTGCAAGCTCTGCCTCGGCCTCCTGCCTCTTCACCCTTCCTTCGGCCTGGATCTTCATGACCTCATCAAGAGTATCGATGAGGGACTGGTTTGTCTGGGTAAGGGTTTCGATATCAACGATCCCCCTCTCGCTCTCCTTAGCCGTCTCCACGGTGGCAACCTTTAATGCCTCCGCGTTCTTACGAAGCAGTTCATTTGTCATGTCCGATACCCTGTGCTGGGCCTTTGCGGCCTGATCGGCATGATTAAGCCCTATGGCGATCACCATCTGGCTCTTCCACAGAGGGATGGTATTAACCAGCGTTGACTGGATCTTTTCGGACATGGTAGTGTCATTGTTCTGTATCAGCCTTATCTGCGGAGCCATCTGCATGGAAATATTCCGCGTCAGCTCCAGATCGTATATCTTTTTTTCAAATCTGTCCACCATGGAGGCATAATCCCTGGCCGCCTGGGTGTCCTCCGGAAGATTGCTCTCCTCCGCTTTCTTAAGGAGTTTTGGAAGCTCCACCTCCTTAGCCTCCTTAAGCTTTTCCTTGCCGGCTATGATATAGAGGGAAAGCTCCTTAAAATACTCAAGGTTAGTCTCGTACATCTTATCGAGCATAGCAACGTCCTTCAAAAGCACTACCTGATGCCCCTCCATAGCCTTGACCACCCTGTCGATATTTCCCTCGGCCTTATCGTACTTTGCCTTCAGCCCGTCCAGCTTCTTCTCGGTTTTTTTGAACAGCCCGAACAATCCGCCCTTCTGTTCAGTATCGCTATCAAAGGTCTTAAGCTCATCAACCACCGAATTAAGGAGATCCCCTATCTCTCCCAGATCCTTGGTCTTTACATTATTAAGCGCCGTCTCGGAAAAATCGGCTATCTTTTTCTGGGCCCCCGCTCCGTACTGAAGGACAAACCTGGAATCGTTTATATCTATCTGGGATATGTAATCCTTTACCCTGTCCTGCTCGGCCATTGTAAGCTCAACACCGTCCAGATTGAGCGTCGGCACCCGGGCAATAACGCCTGCTTCCTTATCCATTATGCTTTCCAAAGTCTCGCTCATTTCTCCACCTCCGTAAAAATACTATGATCTCACCGCCAAAAGCCGCACAAACGGATCGCTCCGCTTTCCTTTTGAGAAGGCTTTTGACCTTTTGTTCATTTATGTAAGCCCTTCCTGCTTTAACATCGTTTCAAGCACCTTAGCATCGGAAGTAACATCCCATACCGAATCCCTGAAAAGATTGTTCAGAAGTTTCTTGAAGGCATCGTTTATCTTATCAAGCGTCATTTCGATCTCGGCCTTTGCCTTGATTATATCCTCGCCCGGAGCGCTTACCCTGTCATACTCCGCGTAAGCCTCCACCAGCTTGATCATTGTAGGCAGATAGTAGTCCATCAGCTTGTGCGTCCTGTCCATCTGCTCGGGATGCTCCCTGACACAGTCAAATATCTCCCGAAGCAGCGTCTCCAGCCTTGAAAGCTTTTCGGAGATAACCTCGCCCGGTATCTGATCGTTCAGCTCATGAAGACGGCTGACATAAGACATTCCCTCTTTGATCAATGCCGAAAGAGCCGCGTTTTCCTCTTCCGAGATCTCCTTTGCTTCGGAATCGATGATATTTTTCTCTTCCTCCATAAGCCTTTTGTGGGTCTCGGCCTTCAGGTATTCCTCATAGACCTCCCTTGAAAGCATAAGAGTGGTCTCGTCCGCATCCAGAAAGCCTTCGGGAAAATAGCCTCTCTTAAGCATCCGCTTAATATCACGGACAACGCTCTTTGGCTTCATGCCCATGGCCGAAGCAATGTTTGAGACGGAGGCATACATTTTCTCCCCGCAGATCTGGGCATATCTCTTAGCCCTTTCAAGCATTCCTTTATTATACAACCCAAACCCGAATAATCCAATAGAAATAAAAAAAAGGATAATGGGTGAGATGATCGATACCGGAGAGCTTTGGAGCAAAACATGGCTCAGGCCCGAAACCGCTGCTTTTACGCCGCAGGCGATCATGCCCACTGCTCCACCCACCGTAAGGATGCCTGCGTAGACATTGCCTATAGGCTTAAAGGCCCCGGGCTTTGTAAGAGCGTTGTTTACCTTCTTATATTTGGCGGGCACAGCCCCGTTTCCGGCTTTGTTCTGAAGCTCTTGCTTCTGTTTTCTGCGTTCTTCTTCAGCCTGTTTTCGCCTCAGCTGCTCCTGCCGCCTGTATTCATGCTCCTTTGCGATCCGCTCCTGAAACTCCCTTGTCTTACTGCCCTGGGAATAGGTCTTTGCATCGTATTCACTGGTCTTCTTCGCTCTCGAGGGGTCAAACCCCAGGGCATCGGAAAAGACCTGGTCCACCGAATCCGAAATAGCCCGGTTAAGGCCGCTGAAGTCACCGGTTCTAAGCCCCTCCGACAGCGATGAGGTTATCCTTCTGCCTATATCCTGATATGGTTGATTACTTTTTTTATCGTTATCCATAGATCTACAGCTTTTCCAATACCTTCAGAAGATATTCCCAGGTTCTCTTCACGCTTGAGCAGTCAAGGGTTTCCTTGGGCGTATGAATATCCTTCATATCCGGGCCTATCGAAACGGCATCAAGCTCCTTTACCCCGTCCGAAAACAGTCCGCATTCAACACCCGCATGGATCGCCTGAACAACCATTTCTTTTCCGTAAAGCTCTTTATAAGTATCGGTCATTATCCTCTGAAGACGTGACTCCTCTCTGTATTCCCAGGCAGGATAAGCCCCCTGAAGGTTAAGGCTCCCTCCCAGAGCCTCAATGATGTTAAAGAGCCTGTCGCACAGCTCATCCTTCTCCGTATTGACCGAGCTCCTTACGGAAAACGAAGCCGTAAGCTCATCTCCCTGATCCTTCAGTATCCCCAGATTTAAGGAGGTCTGTACAAGGCCCTCGATCAAACTGCTCATTCTCTGAACTCCCTGAGGCAACAGCCGTAACATCCTTATCGCTCTCTCTGTGGAACCCCTGTCCATGGGGATTTTGCCCGCGCTCTCCGTTTTCTTTGCACAAAGCCTGATCCCCGGATCCGTAATATGATATTCGTCCTTAAGTATCCGATCAAGGTCGGAGACCACCTTTTGCGCCTTTTCGGCCGACTCGGCGTTCTCAAGCACTATCAGGGCTTCCGAGGTTCTGGGAATGGCATTGTCCTTGTTTCCTCCGAAGACGGTAACGAGCCTGAAGGGGGTTTCCCTGTAAATATAAGACAGAGCCCTGCCGATGACAGTATTGGAACAGGCTCTTCCCTTGTCTATTTCCTGCCCCGAATGGCCTCCCAGCATGCCGTCGGCCTTAATACTTAACATAACTCCGTCACAGCTTTCCCGTTTGACCGGGAGGCTGCAGGTTGCGGTAACTCCCCCGGCACAGCTTACGAGCAGATAGCCCTCATCCTCCGAATCAAGGTTTATCAGGCTCTTTGACCTGAGTCTGCTCATATCAAGGGCAGACGCCCCCAGCATACCGATCTCCTCATCCACCGTAAACACTGCCTCGATGGGAGGATGGACAATACTGTCGGAATCAAGTATCGCAAGGGCATAAGCTATGGCTATCCCGTCGTCTCCGCCAAGGGTCGTCCCCTCGGCGCTTATGGTCCCGTCCTTCAGTGTAAGCTTAAGAGCATCCTTTGAAAAATCGATATCGACGCCCTCTTCCTTTTCACATACCATGTCAAGATGGCCCTGAAGCATCACATAAGGCTTATCCTCATAGCCCCCGGAGCCATCCTTCCAGATGATAATGTTATTGCTCCCGTCCTGATAATACTCAAGCCCCCTGCTCTCTGCAAACGCCGCGCAATAGTCGCTGATCCTTTTTGTATCCCCCGAGCCGTGGGGTATAGCCGTTATCTCCTCAAAAAATCCGAAAACCGAAGCCGGTTCAAGTCCTGATAAAACTCCCATAATGATCTTCCTTTCGTTTGAATACCGCACTCTGAAATATTATTTATCCAACCTCTGTCTGTCCACCAGATCCGCAAAGAAGCCGCCCATTTCTATGAGCTCGTCATAGGTGCCGTCTTCTATTATCCTGCCTCCGTCAAGTACAAGGATCCTGTCGCATTCCTTTATGGTCGAAAGCCTGTGAGCAATTACTATCCTGGTGCAGTTAAGGCCGCTTAGCGCCTCCGAAACCTTTTTCTGCGTTTCATTGTCAAGTGCCGAGGTAGCCTCATCAAAGATCAGGATGTTCGGCTTGGGAGCTACCGCCCTTGCGATCAGAAGCCTTTGCTTCTGTCCCCCGGAAATGCCACCCGAGCCCTCTGAGATAATGGTATGCATTCCCATCGGCATCGCCTTGATATCATCGGCAAGACCGGCCATTTCCGCGGCGCTCCACGCGTCATCCAGAGTAAGCCTCGGCGCCGAGATAGTAATGTTCTCATATATACTTCCGACAAAAAGCTTGCCGTTCTGCATCACCGACCCTATATTTTTTCTGAGGGTCTTAAGATCAAGCTTTGACATATCCCTTCCGTCATAATAGATCGAACCCCTCTGGGGAGTTTCAAAGCCCAGAAGGAGACGCATGAGGGTGGATTTTCCGCAGCCCGTTTTTCCAACGATGGCTATATATTGCTTCGGGCGGATCTTAATGGATATATCATCAAGCACCATCGGCATGTTTTCGACATATCTGAAGGATACGTGGCTGAGCTCTATGCTCCCCGTAAGGCGGTTGACCATATATTTCTTTTCCGAAATCTCGGGAACCGTCTTTAAGAAGGGCTCCACCATCTCGACTATGGGCTTGACCTGCGCAACCTTAAGCGCTATCCCCGAAAGAGACAGGAAGGCAGCCGATACCATTCCGTATGCGGAGCTGAAGGCATTATAGTCTGCCACGGAGATTCCGCTTTCCAAAGCCTTATAATAAAGGACGATCAGTCCGATCAGGGTGATGGCCTGGGAAATTACGCCGTTGATCTTTAAAAAGAACATGGGGTTATAATCGAGCTTCACCGATTTGGAGTATTGCATCGCCCACTTTGAAAAAGCCCTTTTTTCGGCTCCCGCCAGCCTTATCTTCTGCACTCCGGTCACTATCGCATGAGTAAGTCCGCTCTCCTGGGCCGAAAGATTCATCTTCTGCCTCGATACATTTACCTGCAGGAGAGTACTCGCAAACGAAAAGATCACGGTTATCAGTATGATCATAAAAGCAGTTGAGCACAGGGCGGGCGCAAACCTGTATATCTGCGTGATATAAGCCAGGGAAAATACCGAGGTGAGACCTGTGGACAGCACCATGTCAAGCAAAGTGGAGGACAATGTATTTATATACTGCATTCTCTGGCTCAGCTCACCCGAGTTATAGTCCTTGAAGAAGTCAGCGGGCAGCGACAGTACTCTCATCATGGCGGCCGCCTGCACATTCATGGACACCTTGGTATTGATCCTTGAGAACAAAAGGCTCTTGACGGCCTGAAGAAGAGTTACGCTGGTGGTGACCGAGATCAGAAAGAACCCGGCTGACATCAATACTCTTAAGTTTTTGCTGTCCACGACATCCGAAAACATGGCATGGCTCATCTTTGGCTGGATAAAGCCGATCAGCATGACAAGGAACATCGCTATGACGATGGGAACAATGTCGGGGATATGGAGCAGTCCCGCCATATACATCATAAGATCCCTGATCCCAAGTTTTCTGAGCGGGAAGGGTTTGTAAAAGCAGATGGCCTCATTCTCGAACAGCTCTTCGGTGGCCTTAAGCACCATCCTTCTTTTTCCGGTCTCCGGATCCCGATAGGCATACCCCCCGACGTCGTTTCTGGGGATAATGGCCGTGAGCATGCCGCCCTTTTTAAGCACTCCCAGCATAGGGCCTACCGCATCACCGCTCCAGCCCTCTTTAAGCTTTACAGGACGGTACATGATCCCGTGAGGACGGCAGAGATAATCTATCTGTTCCCCGGGTTCCTTGAGATTTGAAGGAATATCCATGCTGTGCACATGATAATACTTTAATATCTCGTCTATGGAATTCTTGGAAACAAGCCTTTCATCCTTCAGGGCTACCGCTATCTTGTCGCCGAGGATCGCCCCGGTCATCCCGATCAGAGCGCTCGAAAAAAGCTCATCATCAAGGAGTTTTCTTTTATGTATCTGTTCATCGAACCAGCCCATGCCGCCGTTTTCACTCATGTTTGTATCGTCCGTTCAACTGTTTGTATTTCTGCTCTCAGGTTCAGCCTTGGCTTTATTCACTGGTCACCAGTCTGGTATAAACGCCGTTTTTGGAATAGAGCTCCTCATGCGTTCCTCTTTCCACTACGTTTCCGTGATCAAGCACGATGATCTCATCGCTGTCCCTTATGGTGGATAACCTGTGAGCGATAACGATGCAGGTTATCCCTCTGTCCTTTATGGCTTTTACGACCTCATACTCGGTTCTGGCATCTAACGCCGAGGTGGCCTCGTCAAGGATTATGATCCTGGGATCACCCGCAAGCACCCGTGCTATTTCCATCCTCTGTCTCTGGCCTCCGGAGAAATCTCTTCCTCCTTCACTGACCATATACTGGTATCCGCCGTCCCTTATCATTATCTCATCATGTATCTGGGCATCCCTGGCCGCCAGGATCATCTCAAAGTCCTCTATGGAATTGTCCCACATTTTAATATTGTTAGCTATGGTATCCTCAAACAGGATGATATCCTGATCCACCACCGAAAGCGAGCCTGTCAGAACACTCCTGTCTATCTCTCCTATCGGCTTTCCGTCAAACAGTATCTCTCCCTCCCAGGGCTTGCAAAGCCCGGATATGAGTTTGGACAGAGTGCTCTTTCCGCAGCCCGAGGCGCCGACAAAGGCCACCCTTCCGCCGGGCTTTATCTTCATGCTGAAATCCTTTATCAGAGGCTCGGCAAGCTTGGAGTAGCCGAAGGTGATGTTCTTAAGCTCCACGCCGCCCGAAAGCTTTCCGTAATGCTTCTCGCCATCCTCCATTTCCTCCTCTTCCTCAATATCAACGGGATATTCCATTACGTCCTCGATACGCTCCATATTGGTGCGCATCTCCTGTATAGACTGTCCCGCGGTAATAAGGCTTGTGGCAGGAGACATGAAGGAGCTTAAAAAGCCCTGAAATGCCGTGACCATACCGAGAGTAAACTGTCCCTTCATGACAAGGAATATGCCGCCGCAGAGCACAAGGGTATTTGTTATTGAAGAAACTATGGTAGGGATCGAACCCAGGATCTGGTTTACCCTGATGGTTTTTACCTCGGAAGTATTTACGCTTGCCTGCAGACCCGACCATTTCTGGAAATAGCCGTTTTCCGCCCCGTTTGCCTTTATGGATTCGATCATATCGATCCCGTTTACGGTTGCGGCCGCAAATTTTCCCGAATCCCTCATCTGAACTCTTGTAATATTTATACGTTTTTTTGAAATGAACCCTGATAAGCCGATATTGATCAATATCGAAAGGATACCGATGATGGTCAGCGTAAGGTTGTAACGTACCATTACAACCAGATAAAAGATCATCATTCCGGCATCCAGAAGGAGCGGTGCGAAGGTATTTACCAGCTGTTCCGCCACGCTTTCATTCTGGCTTCGGCGAAGCTCGATATCCCCGGCCATTCTCTGGGAAAAGAATTCCATGGGAAGCCTTAATATCTTCCACATATAGGTCGAGCTTCCGACCACCGCCATCTTTCCGTTTATCTTGAGAGAAAATACCGTGGAAAGCGTCGCGCTGAGGAGCTGGACGAAGGTAAAGACAGACAGCATTATCAAAAACGGTCTTGTCCAGTTCGGATCGGTGCCGGACAGCAGATGGTCTATGAAGACTCTGGAAAAGCCCGGCTGTATTATTCCGAAAAGCGCGGCTATGACAGACGTCACCATAACAAAGATAACAGATGTTTTTGCTCCCTTAAGCCTTTTTTTCGCAAAGGATAAGATGCTCTTTTTCTTTCCGTCGGGAACAAAGTTTTCTGTGGGCTCAAACTGCAGGCATATTCCGGTAAAGGACTTGTCGAATTCCTCCATCGGCACGGCCACACTGCCTCTTGCAGGGTCGTTTATGATAGCTTTATCCTTCTTAAACCCCCTAAGCACAACAAAATGATTAAAATTCCAATGGATTATGCAGGGAAAGGCCCCCTCCTCCTTAAGCTCATCAGGTTCGCAACGAAAGCCTTCCGCCTCCAGCCCATAGCTCCTGGCTGCCATCAGGACATCCTTTGCGTTCGACCCGTCCCTTGAAACGCCGCAGTCACTTCTGACCTGCTCAAGAGGCAGCCATTTCCCGAAATAAGCCAATACCATGGTAAGGCTGGCCGCCCCGCACTCCAGGGCTTCCATCTGCATTATGACCGGAACCTTTGCCACGGTTTTTTCCACCGGCATCCTGACCGGATTAAGTTCGTCTGATCTTTTAGAAAATGATAACGACACGTTTGCCACCGTATAATCAAGTTAATTCAGATAACGCTGATTTAATCAGTTTTTCCCGGCATCTGTGAAGATGCCGAACATCTGCGTTAATTAA
>DNAD01000117.1 GCA_003484785.1 Lachnospiraceae bacterium | reverse complement strand
TTTTGGGCTGTGATAGTAACGATTGCATCATACTGCCGAAGGCTCAGCCTCCCCCGGGCTCAGAAGGCAGGATTTTGCCGCCCCTGCCGCAGCCTCCTCCTCAACCTCTGACATAACTAACCCCAGCCCGAAAACCTCAGAGCATATCTTTCTCAGGGCTTCATTCCTTCTCAGGCCGTTGCCTGAGGCTATTATCATATCCGCACGGACCGGAGTCCTCTCCTTTATCTTCCGGTACATTTCAAAGAGCTCGTCTGCCATTCCCTTTAAAAAGCCGTAGATAAAATACTCGGGAAGAAGATTGTCCTCGGTAAGCCCCAGTATCGAACCCCTCTTTGAAGGATCGTTTCTGGTCCCGTTAAAGGTAGTGCTCACCCTGGGAGCGATCCCTTCGTTATCCTTGTCCATGATCCGCTTTATCAGGCCTTCCATAACCGGGTACTGACTCTTGGCGTCCCCCACGGCTTCCCTTACGTAGCTTCTGAAAAACCGCTCAAGGGCGGCGTAGGCCCGCCCTCCGCTTAAGGAGGCCCCCACAAGAAGATAATCATTCTGCAGATACGGCCTTGTCTCTATGTCCTTTATCCGATAGGGCTGATCGGCCCGCACCGATATCTGTCCTCCGGTTCCCATGTTAAGAAGAAGGCCGCATCCCTCCTGTCCGGCGGCTCCCAGATAGCTTGCCTGATTATCTCCGATGGCGGTCATCACCGGTCTGTCGCGATAGCTCCCCAGAGCCTCCACCCTGGCGGTGATCACCGGAAGCATATCGGGCTCCACCCCGGCCTCCCTGAGCCTTATAAGGTCAAAGCCCGCTCTTTCAACGCTCCAGAAGCCAAGCGATGCCGCATTGCTCTGATGCAGCAGAGGGGTATCCCTGCCGGTAAGCTTCATCCCAAGATAGTCGGCAATGGTGCAGAAGGAAACCGCTCCCTCCGGTATAAGGCCCTGCCTGAGATTATAGATATGGGTCACCAGACCGTATCCCGAGGCCAGCATATACTCCGGCGCCGCAAAATGCTCAACAACGCTCTCTTCTCCGTAAAGAGGCAGATCTCCTCTCCGGTCCTGCCATGTATACAGAGGGCCCAGCGCCTGTCCCTCCCGATCCAGATACAGGATCCCGTGCATCTGACCTGTCAGTCCTATCCTGCTGCCCTGCGGAAACTCCTCTATAAGGGAATCCAGCACGCGCCTGGCCTTATATATTATAAAATTCACATCCTGGATACGTTCGTACTCGTTCCCCGAGGTGATGAAGCTGTCGTTCTCGACAGTCTCACTTTTAAGAACAGTATTATTATCCGTATCATAGGCTGCCCCGCTGATGGAGGTGGTACCCAGATCTATACCGTAAACGATCATTTTGAAACAATCCCCCTCAAAATCCGTGTACATTACTGCGTTGTCATCAGATTCTTCACTGCATCTGCCGCTTATTTTCCATTATACTTTATATTTCCGTACTTTTACAGATTTTTATTTCCGACACGCTGTTACTATTCACAGCCTTTTGGGCTGTGATAGTAACGGGTTTTCAAGCCCCTCCCGGGCGATCGCTCTCCGTCCCCTTCCCCAAAAAGCTACAAAAAGAACGCCCCCATACAGAGGCGTTCCTGCAATTCACGAAGTGATTGAATGAAATTCACAAAGCGATTGTGTGAAACAAGCGGCAGTTAACCCTTTACCGCTCCCGCAACCATCCCCTTGATGATCTGCTTGCTGAAGATAAAGTAGAAGAGCACCACCGGGGACATGGTAAGCAGCATAGCCGCCATCATCTTCGGGAAGTCGGAATTGAACTGACCCGTAAAGTTCTTGAGAGCCAGCGGAACGGTCTGGTAGGCCTTACTCTGAAGTATCAGGGCGAAGGAGAACTCGTTCCAGCAGCCGAAAACATTGATGATCGCAACCGTGGTAAGTATCGGCTTGCAGATCGGAAGGATGATGGAGAACATCGACCTTGTGAAGGAGCAGCCGTCAATGGCCGCGGCCTCTTCAAGGGCAGTGGGTATCCCTTTAACATAACCCTCAACAAGGAACAGCGATACCGGAAGATTGAAGCACAGATACGGCATCAGCAGAGTATACCACTTATTAAGGAGATTGGCCCTTGAAAAGATGATATAAATAGGTACCATCAGCGAGTGAACCGGGATCAGCATGCCCATCAGGAACATAATATACAAAGGACGGTTTAGCTTAAAGCTGCACCTTGAAAGGATATAGCCTACAATGAAGGCGCAGATAACGATAAGGAAAACCGAGATCACCGTCGTCCTGGCACTGTTCCACATGGAAGAGGCGATATTGTAATCGGGGTTCGAAAGGATCCTCTGATAGTTGCTGAGGGAAGGCTCACTGGGAAGCGAGAAAATATCCTTGTTGAAATCTCTCTTCTGCTTAAGGGAGGAATAGCCCATCCAGATAAGCGGAAAGATACAGCTTAAGGAGAAAACCCACATCAGGACATTAAGGAAAATGCCCAGAATAGTATTACCCACCTTTTTTCCGGCAGATTCATTTTTAACAGCTTGTATTTCCGGCATTATTTAAGCCCTCCTTTCCCGTATTTTGCCTTTGCGGCAGCGATCATCTCCTTCTGCCGCTTCTTTGCCTGCTTAGCCTCGTTCCGGTCGTATTCGTCGGTGGTGAAGTGATTGAGCAGAGCCTGCGACCCTCCGATCACGGCAAGCGAGAGGATAAAGATCGCAACGGAGATACAGGAGCCGTAGCCCAGATATCCGGTCTCAAAGGAGGTCTTGTATCCGTACATGGCCATAACCATCGAGGAATAACCGGGACCGCCCTTGGTCATTACAAATATATTATCGAAAGCTTTCATATTACCCGCGATACAGAGGGTAATACAGACGAGCAGAGTACTCTTTACCAGAGGCAGTACGATATAGCGCGATCTCTGAATTGCGTTGGCGCCATCGATCTCTGCGGATTCCAGGATCTCGGTATCAATGGAGGCCACCGCGGAGAGGATTATTACCATATAATATCCGATATACTGCCATACAAGGGGGATCGATACAAGAAGCATGATAAGCTTCGGATCGTTCAGCCAGACAGGCCCCGATTTCATATTGGGGATCTTTCCTATCTGAACAAGGAACCAGTTTAGCAGTCCCTTTCTCTGATCATAGATCATGAGCCAGATAAAGCCGATGCAGACTGCTGAGATAGTACTGGGGAAGAAGCCGAAGGTCCTGTGAATGCCCTTGGTCTTTACAAGCTTGGAGCTGATGACCATAACAAGAATAAATGCTATGCCGACCTGTCCCACTATACAGAAAACGACAAGAAAGATATTGTGCCTGAAGGAAGCCCAGAATACCTCATCGTTCATAAGCTTGACGTAGTTTTCAAGCCCGTTGAAGATCTTGTTGGGACCTACCTTCCAATCGAAGAAGCTGTAGAATAAAGCCGCGACAAGCGGAACAAATACCGTAAAAATAAAAAGAGCCACCGGAATGAACAGATATCCGAAAATGACTCTGTTTTTAGGTCTTACTGAGTTTAGCATATTTCGCCCCCGTTCTTTATCGAGTATATGCTATGGGACGGCAGAACTGCCGCCCCATAGTAAATATTGATCAACGCTTGCTTACTTTCCGAGATAAGCCTCGTAAGCAGCCTGGGTATCGGCAGCAACCTTTTCGGGATCGATGTCGCCGTTTACCATTTCCTGCATCTCAGTATTAAGAACGGACCATACAGAACCGTCTACATAAGAGTCATAGATCTCACAACCCTTTGTATCAACATAGGAGAAGTTGTAGAAATCCTGAACGAACTGATCCTGAGAAGAAAGATCAACGTCAGCCTTGCAGAATCCGCCGAGAGCATAGTACTTTCCAACATACTCCGCGAAAGCGGGGCCGGTCAGATACTGGCCGAGATCGACACATGCCGCAAGCTTGTCGGGATCCTCGGCAACCTTTGCGTTAATAGCGAAGGAGTAGCCAAGACCGATGTTCTGGAATTTCTCATACTTGGTAGCGTCGGGAGCCTTAGGAAGAACTGCGAACTTTGTAGCAGCATACTTCTCGGGATCCTCGTTCTTAAGGGTCTCCTTGATATAGTCGATATCCCAGTTTCCGCCGATGTAAGCCGCGCAGTCTCCTGCGATGTAAAGCTCACGGGCATCTTCGTTCGTCTTCATATTGAAGTCGCTGTTGAAGAGGCCTGCATCGTGGAAGAGATACTGTGTCTCCTTAAGAGCCGCAACGAACTCGGGATCCGTGAAGGCAGCCTTGCCGTCGCCTGCGATGATGCTTGAGAACCAGTCAGTTCCGGTATACTGATATCCGAGACAGGATACGAAGCAGGAATTCAAGTTCCACTGACCCTGGTTACCAAAGCCGAGGGTATCAATGCCTTCCTCATCGAAGAAAGCCTTTGCCTTCTCGACCTCGTCCCAGGTTGTAGGGAACTCGTCATAGCCGGCCTCTTTCCAAAGTTCGGAATCATATGCGATAACGGTACAGGTTCCGCCCGTAAGGATCGGGAATCCATAGTAATGACCGTCAACGGTGTGAGGTACAAGGTAGTCCATGTTATAGCTGGCCGCGTAAGGAGAGCCTGTGATGTAATCGGTAAGATCTACTAAAAGGCCCTGATTTACCCAGCTGATGGTATTCATGCCCTGAAGCAGGAATACATCGGGAAGCTCATCGGATGAAGCGTAGGTTGCGATCTGTGTCTTGTAATCGCCGTTTGCAAGAACTTCCTCGTTAAGGGTAATGTCGGGATGTCCCTGCTTCCATGCCTCGATAGCTGTCCTGTGACCGTCGGAGCCGCCGTTTCCGTCAGCTTCCTCGGAAGTTGAGAAATGCATATAGCTGATCTCGCCCTTGTAAGCGAGCTCGTTTGTAGCGCCTTCGGTGGAGATGGGTCCCTTAAGACCTTCTACAACCAGTTCTCCGGCTGCCTCTTCCTCTGCGGGAGCCTCTGCCTCTTCTGCTGCGGGCTCTTCAGCCTCTTCGGGCTCTGCCTCGGCCTCGGCAGCGGGAGCCTCAGCGGGAAGCTCAACGTCACCGGCTCCGCCGCAGCCTACCAGAAGGGAAGCTACCATTGAAGCCGTTAACAGGGTTGCTAACAATTTCTTTTTCATTTTATTTCCTCCTTATGAAAATTCGGGTCCTAAACACCCGCCCAAATCAATATTACAACATAGTTAACAATTTGTCTATAAATAAATGATAGAATTTTGAGCAAATTTACGATAACGTTTAAGTAAAATCGTTTTGACCCTGATATCATAAGGATATTATAGTCAAAAGGAGCTTTAACACCTATAATATACAGCGCACGATCTGCTCTGTAGATCGGCGCAGTTGAAAATGCGGGGGATTTATGGTAATTATTATAAGAAGGAATCCAAACATCATCCACAGACCGGAGAAAATATGAACAAATCCTTTATAAAAGAACATCGAATCGAGCTTATGCTGGCAGCAGTCGTGGTTCTGGAGATCATGGTATTGTTTTTTTACAACATCTTTCACCTCAGAGATGCTCTCGACCACGATTTTGCCATGGTCCTCAGACACGTCATCGAAATGGGCGACAATCACACCCTCTTCCTTAAGCACTGGAGCTACATGTCACAGGGTGAGATGGACGAGGCCTCCCTTATCGCCCTTCCGATATATATGCTGACCAAAAGGATCTATACCGGCTATGCCGTGGCGGGGATAATAAACATACTGCTCTGGGCATATACGGTATGGCGCCTTCTTAAGCTTGCGGACATGCGTCCGGCATACCGCCTCGTTGCCCTGGCCCTTATCTTTACGGCCTACGATTTCGGAATGCTGGAATACACCAACATGTTGTTTTTTGCGGGAGGCTATTATGTATACAAGGTTCTCCTGCCCCTTATGATGTTAGTGCTGCTTCTCACCTCCTTTAAAGGAAAAGACCGGGCAGGGGATATCTGCCTTTCGGCACTTTACTGCATACTCCTGTTCTTTGTAAGCGTAGCAAGCGGAACCTACAGCCTGCTGCTTGGTATCTTTCCGATCCTTATCTGTCTCATCTTCTGTGTGATACTCGGGGTGGGAAAGGAAAAATATCCTCAGTGGGGGGCAGTCACCGCGCTGACCCTCATCATTACCGCCGTCGGCCTTTTTATCAGCCATCGTGAGAATATCTCTACATATACATATGGAGTAAAATCCCTGGAATCGGTATTTGAAGAGCTTCCCCTTACCATAAGGCACGTCTTCGAGCTGCTTCGGGCCCTTACCCCCTACGAGGAGAGGGTATCCTCCCTGCACGGCATCATAGGCCTCATCCATCTTCTCGCAGCGGCCTTTATAATAGTGTTCGGCCTGCTCTCCTGTATAAATATCTTCGGTCTCGGCATATACCGAAGCGTCCGGGATAAGAAGGATATTTCCGAAATATCCCATAAGGAGCTTAGCCGGCGGCTCATCCATGACAGCCTTATCTCCATAGCGCTCTGGAACTTCGTGGCCCTTGCCCTGACCTACTCCACTCCCAGATATCATATAATGGGTGTAATCCCGTTGATGCTCTGCGCAGCCTTTAACCTTGAGGAGCTTCTCTCAAAGGATAACAGCACAAAGGCCCCCGCCTTCTTTCTTACCCTTATCGCAGCGGTGCTTACCTATGTATGCCTGTATACCGGAGTATGGGCGGAGACCACCTATTTCCATTATGAAGATGAAACGCAGAGGACGATAAAGGAGATAATCGCCCTTATGGATGAGGAGGATATTAATACCGCCTTTACCATAAACCTGACTGATCTTACCGCAAATCTCCGTCTTGAGGATACCTCCCGGGTATTTGAGACCTATATGCCTGAGAACGGCTTTGTAGACAATCATATCTTCTATCTTTCAGAGCGGGACCGTTCGGCATTTTCGGACAAGAATATCCTCCTCTGTCTGGAGGGAGAGTTTGAACAGTGCCCCGAATACATACGTGAAAGCTATGAAAAAGCAGGGGAAGCGGGGCCTTATGACATAATGCTTTCCGAAAGCTGCCCCATTGACGGGGTAGCGGGAATACCCTTAAGTGATCGCGACAGCTCTGTTGACCTTGCCTCGGCCTGCGGCATGTTCTTTAAGGGAGAGCTTGACGGAAGGGGTTATCTGCATACGGACAGGAAGGGCGTGGTCTTACAGAGCCCGGAATTCTATTCGGACGGCGCCAGGGCCTACAGGCTTTCCTGTGAACTCGAGGGTGAAAAGGACGGGCTGAGCCTTGAGCTTTATAAGAACGGGGAGCTTATGGGAACATATGAGGCCGGGGGCGCAGATCCGGAAATAGAGGCCTTACTCCCCGGCGAAGAGGGCACCTATTCCTACATAATAAGAAAGGAAGGAAAAGACCCTGCGGTGATCGGAAGAATCCTGTTTACGGCAGAGCCTTGAGAAAATACTGAACAGTTACAGATACTTTTTATATAGTCCGAGATCCTCCGTTTCATATATCTCACCGAGGATCTTTTCGGTAAATATCTCTTCCGGGGCGCCGGTCCTTACAACTTTTCCCCCGTGTATGCATACAAGGAGATCCGGTATCTCCCTTGCAAGCTCAGGCTCGTGAACCGACATCACGACCGTTACTCCTTTTGCGGAAAGCTCCTTTACCATCCTCATAAGCTCCAGTTTATAATTGATATCAAGAAAGGATGCGGGTTCATCCATGATCAGGAGCTCAGGCTCCTGACAGACCGCCTTCGCAAGCAGAACAAGCTGCTTCTGCCCGTCGCTCAATGTATTAAACCGCCTGTCTGAAAGCTCCTTAAGCCTCAGACTGCGCAAGGCCTTCTCCATGGCCTCCTCATCGGCCGGCGAAAGCCTTCCGGTGATGTCGGTATAGGGATACCTTCCGAGAGCCACCACCTCTTTTGCGGTCATAAAGCCCGGACTGACCCGGTCAGTCATCAGGATCGCAATGCTTTTTGCCCGCTCCTTTCGGCTATATGATTCCATCGGCCTTCCATCCAGCATTACTGTTCCCGCTAACGGCTTAAGCTCACCGATGAGGGTTTTAAGAAGGGTGGATTTCCCGCTTCCGTTGGCTCCGATCAGAGCTGCCACCGTGCCCTTTTCAAGCTTTAAGTCTATCCCGCTTATTACGGCACTGCCCTTCTTATAGCCCACCGACAGGCCGGACAATTCTATTATGTAAGTCTGAGAACGCATCTCTTTACTGTTTTCCATGATCTCTATACTCATCGACCCGTTTCTCAGGTCGGATCATTT
>DNAD01000180.1 GCA_003484785.1 Lachnospiraceae bacterium | reverse complement strand
AACGGAAAGGCAACATTTCAGGAGGTGTATTATGGAGCTTACAGAGTTATCCCTGGCGGTGGAAAAAGGGAAGGTAAAGGACGTAAAAGCGCTTGTGAACCGGGCTCTTGAAGAGGGGGTGCCGGTAAAGCAGATCCTTGAGGAGGGACTGATCGCGCCTATGGGGATAGTAGGAGAGAATTTCCGACAGAACAAGATATTTATCCCGGAAATGCTGGTAGCGGCCAGAGCCATGTCTGCGGGGGTAAAGATCATTGAGCCGTTCTTTTCCGAGTCCGGGATCGAGCCCATAGGAAGGGTAGTGATCGGAACGGTTAAGGGCGATCTTCACGATATCGGAAAAAACCTGGTGGCCATGATGATGAAGGGAGCGGGGATGGAGGTCTACGATTTGGGGATCGACGTTTCAGAGACGACCTTTGTTGAAAAGGCTGAGGAGGTAAACGCCGATATAGTATGCCTTTCCGCGCTTTTGACCACTACAATGCCGGCTATCGGGAATGTGATAAAGGAATTTGAGAAGAGAGGCATCAGGGACAAATACCATGTCATGATAGGCGGAGCACCGGTATCACAGGCCTTTGCGGATGAGGTGGGAGCTGACTGCTATACCGCAAACGCCTCCGATGCGGCTGATCACGCAAAGCAGTACCTGACGCAAAAGAAGGCGGGATAAACGCACGACTCCCGCTTGATCGGCGCAGCAGCAGTTATTACAGATTGGATGAGGTTTGAATGGAAACGGAAAAGATACTTGAAAAACTAAGGGATATGTTTCTTGAGAACGGGCAGGAAGAGGTTGACTTTGAACAGGGGATCTTATCCATGAGGCTTCGGGGCTTCGGGAGCATTGCCAACACAGCGGAAGGAGAATTTTCCTTCCTTGTAAGCGATGAAAGCGAGTACGGTTTCTTTGACTGCAGGATCGAAGTCCTGGACGAGATAAGGGAAGAGAGCCTTACCCTTATCTGTGCGGTCATGACTGATATAAACGCTGAGCTCCCCCTTGGAGGCTTTGCCTGGGATCCTGTTGAGAATACGGTTTTTTATTATCTCCGGACACCGGTGCTTAAAACCATGAGCGAGGAAGAGCTCATGGAGGAGGCCGACTCCTGCGTCGCCCTTTCGCTGGGAGTGGCCGAGCGCTATTGCCCCGGTCTTATAAAGGCTTCGGAGGTGATCAGCGGATGAACTATTATAATATACTTCCGGATAATGAGCTGCTTTCCCGGACGGCGCCTCCGTATGTAAATGCGATAATAGAGGATAAGAGCTATGAGTGCTGTATCCTTGCCGCTGTGGATGAGGGAAAGCTTATGGGCTATGCCTTTTTTTCTCATCCGGAAAGTAACCTCATGGATATATGGCTGGAATATATGTACACACCCGAGGAGTACCGGGAAAACGGTATCGCGACGGGGATACTCTCCTATGCCCGGGAATATATGAGAAGCAGAGGTGTGGTAAATATCCTGTGCCGGATGTTCCTTAAATACGGCGAGGTCAGGGATTCGGCGGCATTCTTTATCCGCCGGGGCTTTATTCCTCTGTCTTCGGACGGCAGACTTCTGTGCTACAGGTATGGTGACATGAAGAGCGCGATCTATTTCGAGCTTATGGAAAAGCACAGGAAACGGCTGCCCCCATCCTTCAGCATGGAGGAGGTTGATAAGAAAGCGCTCAGGCTGCTTCTGGCAGAGTCGAAAAAAACGGGCCTTTTCTTTGATGATAAGGATCAGGGCGGAAGGCTTTCACGCTTCATGGTGGAGGATGGCCTGATAACCGCTGCTGTCATAGTAAAAAAAGCAGGAAAGGACACGCTGTATATAAAGGATGCGGGGCTGTTTGGCAATAAAACAAAGTTAAACATGTATCCTGTTTTGTTGTCGGATGTGATAACAGAGGCTGAAAAGGAGTTTGAGGAGGACTTTCTGGTCATCATTGAGCTCTATAATGAAGGCAGCTACTACGGGATGATGCAGATGTTCAATCCCCCGGAAAGGGAGTTTTTTATTCAGGAGTATATGGACTGTCTTAAGCTTGAGAGGAAAACCGTAAAATGAGTCAGAATGAAGGAACCCTGCAGTATAAAACCTCCACCGTGATGGAAGAGGTGTTTAAGGCCGGTCCGGGAATAGAGGAAGAAGCTCGCAGGGAGCAGGAACAACAGGAACAGGCCGATAAAAAGGAGCTTCACTTTTTCAATGAAAGCGAAGCCATAAGTCTTATGACCATACTCGATGAAGGGGTTAAGGTAAGGGAAAAGAGCCTTTCCTCGGAGAAGGTACATGAGAAGGAAAGGGATAAGGCAGCGGATCTTCGCTATCTTATGGATATGGAGATCATCGAGTATGACAAAACTGCCATGGAAAACCGCTCTCCCGTGGAGAAAAAGCATGCAGCTGAGCTAAGACGCCTTTCCGAGACTCACAGACTCAGCAATACCGCCCGTCTGGAGAGGGACAGGATCGTAAAGCTTCTGAAGATAGACAGCATAACAAGGGAAAGCATACTTAAGAGCGATAAGACACTCAATGAAGTACTGAGTTCCTATTCGAAAAAGGAAGAGAGGGACGGTATTGCCAAAAGAGGAAAGGAGTTTGCGGAGCAATTCGTTTCTATCAAAGAGGAGCTTAATAATGATCCCTTTCTCTGTGCGGATGAAAAAGCTCTGAGACTCTACCGTATAGCAAAGCCCTTCGCAATGGAAATGGCCGTATACAAGGAGCTTTATCTGGGTACTCTTGAAAGCGGTGAAAGACTTAAGGATATCCTTAATATCCTCAACCGCTATACCATGCTGCTGAATTATTTTGAATCGGACGATAAGTGGAGCGATAAAGAGAAGGAAGCATTGTATAAGGAGCTTGGTATTCGCGGAGCGGAAGAAAAGTCAGCCTCAGAGAAGACCTTCGGAGATAACGATGAGGTATTAAAGGCCATCCGCAGGAAGGCACGGCGTATAGACAATCTTGGGAAAAAGGA
>DNAD01000279.1:4913-14500 GCA_003484785.1 Lachnospiraceae bacterium | reverse complement strand
AGCAAGCATCTCCCCCAGTTTTCTTCTGACCGTAATGTAGGCGGGAATAAGGAAGGCATCGGCGAAGATCCATGCAAGGGGTGAAGCGAAGCAGGCCCCCAAAAAGCCCCAGACCGGAACCATCCATATGCCCGCGATCCCTCTTGCCACCATCTCGAGCACCCCGGCAAGGATGGCAAAGAACGGAAAGCCCATACCCTGTATCATGAACCTGATTATATTTACAAAGGCCAGAGGGATGTAGAAGGCACCTATTATAATAAGAAATCTTCCCGCATTCTCAAGCATCTCCCCGTTTGCGGCGACATCGTCTATAAACAGCGAGACCAGATCAAACCTGAAGAAATAAAGGATCACAAAAGCTATCAGTGAATAGCCTATGCCAAGGATGCTGCAGTCCTTAAGCCCCTCATCCAGCCTGTCAAGCTTCTTTGCTCCGACGTTCTGGCCTGCATAGGTAGCCATCGTTGCCCCCATGGCGTCAAAGGGACAGCTTAAGAACATGGTAACCCTGTTGGCCGCCGTGATGGAAGCCACCACCACCGACCCCAGGGTATTGACGCTTGACTGCAGGATCACCGATCCAATGGCCGTAATGGAATACTGAAGTCCCATGGGAACCCCCATCCGGCACAGCCTGTTCATGCAGTGCTTATCGGGACTCCTGTACTGCTTCCCCACATGGATTATCGGAAATTTCTTTATCACCACGATAACGCACAGTATGCCTGAAATGAGCTGTGACAGCACCGTTGCGAGAGCGGCTCCGGAAACCCCCGATTTAAAGACGACTATGAACAGAAGATCCAGCCCGATGTTCAAAAAAGACGATATGATAAGAAAAACCAGAGGAGTTCTGCTGTCCCCTATGGCCCTGATCATGCTGGAAAGGATATTATACAGGAAGGTTGCCGGTATTCCGATAAATATGATAAGTATATACGAATAAGAATACTCAAAGATATCCTCGGGAGTCCTTAACAGCCTCAGCATCGGTCTTAAAAAAATGACCGTCACGATCGTTATGCCAATGGCAAAGGCCCCCGCAAGGTAGAAGGAATTTATGATGTTCTTCTTAAGGCCGGCCTCGTCCCTTGCCCCGAAGGCATGCGAGACCGGGATCGCAAAGCCGCTGCAGACTCCCATGCAGAACCCTATTATGAGAAAATTTATGCAGCCTGTAGCTCCGACTCCCGCCAGAGCCCTGAAGCCGAGGAACCGCCCTACGATCATGGTATCTACCAGATTATAGAACTGCTGAAAAAGATTTCCAAGTAAAAGCGGAATGGAAAATCCCAGAATAAGCCTCATCGGGTTTCCCGTTGTCATATCCCTGGCTGAACCGTTCATAATCTTTATACTCCAAAAGCCGCGGATCTCGGCAGCGTGATTGTCAATCCCCGTGGTTTTCCTAAACAAACCTGTACAGGATATACTGACCGTATGTTCCGGCATAATCCATTCCGAATCCGGAAAGATCCCAGTAAACATCCGTACCGTCATCAACGGTCTTAACATCCTTTGTTACCGCCTTCTGCTCATCCGGGGCGCTCCTATCCCCCGCAAAATCCGGCTGTTCGGTATAACCCGCGAAGTTAAGACTGTTCCCCCCGAAGCAATGGTATACAGAATCGAATAAAATATAATCTACTTCATTGTCTTTTGCAACTTTTTTTATGAAATTAAGATCCGGAGCCTCGGTCTGCATCTGGTTGCAGGCCTTTATGAATTTCTTTTTGGCCGGAACCACTCTTAAGATCGTCGCATCCTCTCCGTAAAGCAGATGGATGTCTGGAGAATACTGTCTGAACACATGAGCGGTCTCGTAGGGCACTATCAGCTTTACCGTATTGCTTCCGGCCTCTCCTTCCTGCCCTTCAAGCACCGCATCCGAAACGTCCAACAGTGACTGGGGCAGTTTATAAAGGTTCTCAGCTCGTTGAAAAACATTGTTATTTATCTTGAACTCCCCGCTGAAGGCAAGGATCAGGACTATGGCAGCAAGGGCTATGATCTGTTTCCTCTTATCTGCCAAACGTGAGGCTATGATCGTAAAGCCCAGAGCAATGACCGCCGAAGGCATGAGGGCCCAGAAGCTTCTGGCCCGGGTAAGGTCGTCCAGCCCGATGCCGGTAAAGCATTTAATAAAGGGAAGAAGGAAATAGACCAGGAATAACGTTACCAGGGCGGGATAGACCACCCTGTAACGATGCTCCGGTTTTTCCGAAAAGAGCCCAAGCAGCAGGATCATGCAGAAATAGAGCCCCATATACATTCCCGTGGAGGTATATTCATTATGAAGATGTACGATATCCAGGATAAGCTCCCTTATCATTCCCATATAACAATCTTCCTCCGCGCCGATTTATCTATAAATCGTGCGCTATATCTTATAGATAGCCTTTAGTATATACTGCCCGTAAACCAGGCAGAACAGATCCGGCACCGCGGTAAGCCCCGTAAGGACCGCATGCCTTATGCTCCCCGCCTCGATGGCGCCCGAAACGGCGAAGGCAAAGGTTATGATCGCGGCAACGATAGCCGCGGTCCCGCTCAGAACCGAACAGGCAGTATTGATCATTATCAGAAGAAACAGTTCTCCTGCGTTTATCCCCTCCTTCGGCCTTAAGCGGACAAAAGAATACCAAAGCAGAGGCAGCATGATACACAGAGCGATGGAGCGCCCCTGCCAGATTATATTTAACAGTGTATATCCCGGCGCAAACTCGGATTCAAAGGAAAACAGCATTATCACCGCCGTAAACAGAAGAAATATGCCGCTCTTTTTTCTGTCCCGGTCAAAGAAATGCATGGCGATAAGGTAAAATACCGCAAAGCTTAAGGGTATGAGCAGGGCCGGCATCACGGTATGGGCACAGATCGCGGGATTTAAGCCAAAAAGGTCGCTTACCAGTCCCAGAAAAATCGGATAGGGCGATGCGGCATCCTTTCTAAGCTCTCCCACCAGCAGTCCTTCTCCCATTGTGGGCTCTCCCGTGACAGGGTTTATATAAAGCAGGCTGTCGTTGTCTATGGCATCCACTGCCTCTGCCACAAACCTGGCATCATCGGCATCCATGTGCATCGTGAAGGTAAGAAGCCCGGTCTCAAAGGCTATCAGAGCAATAGCCGCGGCCCATACCGAAAGGGTAAGGATATCCGGCTTCTTCTTTTCGCCTGTATCCCGGGCTAAAAAAAGCTCCTCTCTGTGCCTGTAGAGGATGAAAACGGACAGACACAGCAGTATCGCGATAACAAATAACCAGGAATACTTGAGCGCACTGTAGGAAGCCCTTACAAAGATAAGCGGCAGTGCAAGTATCCCGAACACAAAAAGCTCCAGCACAAAGCCGAAGCAGAGATTGCGGGCAATGCTCAGCTTTTCAAAGCTTTTTGTAAGACATGCTTCAAGGCTGCCCAGTACAAACGGGCAGGCCAGTCCCCATATTAATATAAGAATAATGCTCGATCCCGTCATTCCTCACTCTCCCGGATCACCCGGTACTCTTTTATTCCGGCTCTTTCCGAAGGCTCTGAAAGCTTAAAGCCCTCCCCGTAATGCTCCTTCAGATACAAAAGCTTCTCAGCCGCGTATATATTGTCAGAGAGTATCACCCTGTCGTCCGCCGCCCTCAGGGCCTCGTAGGGGTTGTCATATCCGAAGGCGGAAGTAACCGCTCTCGTTATGGGAGAGTTGACGTACCAGCTTCCCGCAAGAACAAAATTGCCAAGCTCTCCTTCCTTCAGGGGTTCAAATACCTTATACTTAAAGCTGTCCTGAAAGGTGAAGGTATCCGCCACATAAAGCCTCTCCTTATCCCCTGATACGCAGGCGATATAATCGTTCACCTCGGGAACGCTCCTTAAATAGCTGTTATGATCAAAATGATTGCCCAGGCAGGCGGTCAGAACACTGATGCAGATCACCCCCGCAGGGATCGCCGTATATTCCTTAACAGAACTATCCTCCCAAAGAAGGCAGACCTCAAAGGAGAGGATGACCATTGCCATAAGAAAGGCCGCATAGATTATCCTGTGTGACCAGCGCCGGCTCAGTTCAAAATAAACCAGGATAACAAAGAGAGCGGCAAAACAGAGAAAAAGTACGGGGTAATAAGGCAGCACCGCTCCCTTTCTTTTCTCATTGCGATACTTTTCCCAAAGCCCTGCGATACAGGCTCCCGCAAGGATCATAAGCCCCATAAAGGCAGGGTTGAAGGTAAGTATATCGTCATAGATATGGCGGACAAAGGACTTTGCGGTCTCGATCCACCGTGGCTTTTCCTGCGCAAAGGGAGCGTCAAGGATCTCCCTCATTTTGGAAACGGAAAAAACGGAGTCATCCCCGAACTGCCAGGTCAGATACAAAAGTGCATCGTTTTCCGATACTCCGAGCGCTTCCAGTTCCTCCCCGTATCTTTCATAATCCAGAAGGTCGAAACGATAGTCGATAAGCTCGGTCCTTGTATCGTTGTACTCGGTAAAGCGCACCCATTCCCCATCGCTCTGACAGGCAAGGGTATTTAAAAGGATCAGCCCGAAGGACACGGCAAAAACAGGAACAAAGGTTTTCATATAGCTCTTTATCAGTTCCTTTATCGCGCCTCTCCCCCGGAGGCTTAGCTCTTTTGTCCATATGCCTGCGATAAAGATCCCCGCAAAGAGCGTTGCGAGAAAAAAGCACTCCTTTCTGAGGCACAGACCGAAGATAAGAAGCAGAGCCCCTGCCGCAAAAAGGAACACTCTTTCCTTTGCGCCGTTTTGCCTGCAGACCGTGCCCTCAGGCACAAACTTCAGATCATGACGATCCGGTTCTCCCGCGCTTTTTGCACCCGTGGCAAAGATAAGGGAAATATAACCCGCAAGGCATATAAGTGCCGCCGTCTTTGAATACTGAAGACTCACATATATCTCATAGAAGCTGCTTAGCAGCAGAAGGGCGGATATCAGTCTTCCGTTTCTGTACCCGTCCAGAAGATATGTGATAAGGGTAAACGAGATAAAACAGAAAATATACTGAAGTACCGAATGCCACCTCACGGAAGGGATCAGAGCGTAGAGCAGAGTCAAAAGTCTCCCGTACATTATATTCGTATATATCAGATAAGGACACCTGCTGCCGAAGGCTCCCTCTGCTATCATGGCAAGGGAGGAGTCATCCGTTTCCTCAAAAAAAGGCCTGAAAAGGAAAAGCGCCGCCAGAAGGAATACCGTATTCAGGGCCAGTGCAAACACGGCCCGTTTTTCAAGGAAGCTCCTTAAATACTTCATAGTATGACAAAGGCCCCCGCAGGTATTATGTACATAAGGATCACCGCTATGGCCCAGACTATCATATAGACCGGCGTAAGCCACTTTTCACCGTCCCTGCTCAGCACCACCAGCTCATTCTCTATTACCGTTATCTTCTGATGCCTGATGACTATTATAGCCGCAAATATCGCCAGTCCCAGAAATGATATCACTATTCCCAGCCCCATTCCGGAAGGGAAAAAGGTCATTTTATAGTTATTGTCCCCGCTGTAGAGGGGGATCGCGGTAAACAGGCCGCTATAGCTATACATAATGTCTGATTTCTTTCCGTTCACTCTCAGGGTCCAGCCTTCGTCATACGCTATCGGAAGCAGCATCACCACGCTTCCCGCATCCTCCGAAACACTGGCGTTAAAGGAGATGCTCTTCTTTCCCGCACTTATATGCTCATCCGGAAAATCCCTGTAGGAATCGCACAGGCACCTGAGCTTTTCAAGATCCAGCTGTGATATGTTTACGGGATAATCCTCACCCTTTGAGCGGTCCACATCCACAATGACAGAGACATTCTCGTTCTCATAGCTTCCGAGATACAGGATATTATTATTAAAATGCGCGGGATAGTCCGTATTGTCGGTATCCTTTATCGAGGGAACGGCGATTGCCCCGGAACCGTCCCTGTCAAGGACAGTTATCGACATATTTCCATCCTCCATATCCGCGGTCTGGGAATTAAAGTACAGAGCCTTTTTGCCCTTCACCTCTGTGCTGAAGGTGTATCTTTTGACCTGGGAGGAGGGTTCCGTGATCTCAAGAACGGCGCTTTCGTCTATGAGCTGTCCCCTTCTTACCAGAAAGTCCGCTATCTCCTGCTCATATTCGGTATCCGCCCCGGTGAGGGAACGATACATCTGATTCTGGAGGCTGACGGGATTTCTGTTCTCAAGCTCGGAATCAAACATGGCGTTTGCGTATACCGGGACTCCGAAGGGCAGGCTGTAGCGGCATTTATACCAGGTATATTCAACGCTTTTGCCATCCACCTCCACCTCAGTTGAGGAAACCTTCTCATAGAGCTCCTCATCCTGGGGAAGGCAGCTTATCACGTCCCTGACCCCTATCAGCGCGTCGGTAAAGACAGTTCCTCCGGCATCCAAAAGCCTTGTAAACTGTGTACTGTACCCCCATTCCGAGGAGCTCTTCTGAAGTGAGCCGGGAATGATATGAGTCCAGTTTGACAGCGCCGGACGCTCCAGTATGAAGCTGTAGTTAGCGTTCAGGCTTTCATCGGGATTTTTTACCCGGTAAAGGTATTCCGAGGAAAGCCCGAAGTCCTTTTTCAGCTGTGTCGCTATCCTGATATAGTCCCTTTCCTGCTCGGGCTCCTCGCTGTAGCCCGTTACATAGGTAGGGCCTCCGTACATTATAAAGCCATAGCATAAAAGCTCCGTGCACAAAATCATCAGGCTTAAGGAGTAGTGGGCGCCGTTCTGCCAGAAAAGCACGGCGGCATAGCCCGCAAAGCTTATGAGCATCATCACCAGTACGATGTGAAAGACACTCCTTACCTCCATCCCCGGATGTCTTGAGTAAATGGATACAAAGATCGCAAACAGGATGACTGTAACCAGAAGGCCCGCAAGGGATACCCACTCAAAGCCCTGCCCGTTTCCATCCTCCGTCTGCGCCACTTCTGTCGTAAACATCCTTTCCGCATACATACAGGCAAGGATCGCAAACACGAAGTTTATGATGAATCCGTTCCTGATGGGATACTGGATATAGGAGCCGAAATGCCAGAGCAGATTAATGCTCTCTATGAAAAGCTCGGCCAGAGTCATGACGGCCAGAGTTATGGTGAGGAAGCGAAGCTTTCTGTTGCCCCTGACTCTTAAGAGCCCTACGAATATCACCGCTGCCGAAAAGGCGAGGTTGAAGAGCGCCCACCATCTCGTGGTGTAGGCCGGTTCGGTCTGTTTGAGTATGTTTAGGTAGAACCCTAAGATCCCCCCTTCGCTCCCGCTTCCGTTCTCAAACCTGGTGGAGGCAAAGAGCTGGGTAAGCTGTGGGATAAGGATGAAGGAGGACAGCAGTATCCCCAGGAAGGTGGAAAAGCCGAGCTCCAGGATGAAATGCCGTCTTTTCCCCTCGGGCTCTCCTTCCATTTTTCCGTTTTCACTGCTTAAGGCTTTCCCCGTTTTTGTCCTGTACAGCATATCCGCCAGGATCCTGACCCCGGTATATAAAAAGATGAACACCAGGATTATGGCTCCCATATAGAAGCTGCTTATGATCACAAGGGCCAGGGTGACTACATAACCGGTGATCCTGCCTCCGTGCACCATCCTGTCATAGAAGTACATAAGAAGCGGGAAGAAGACAGCTATGTCCATCCATTTATTCTCCATATACAGCGTCAGGACAAAGCCCGAAAAGGCATAATTGACCGAAAGGAAGATGTTGAAGAACCGGGGTGCCCTGAACCTTTTATCGAGATAGAAGAACATGGTGAAGGTCATGGCCATCACCTTTATCAGCTGGAAGAAGGAAAGGCTTTCAAGCAGATAGTCTCTCGGAACGAGCAAAAAGAACAGGTTGAAGGGGCTGAGCCCGCTGCAGCCCGATGTGACTACGGACATGTTGATCCCGAGCCCCGAATAGAAATTATAGAAAAACGCCGTCTTCGAATGGAGCATATCATGGATATGATAGTAAAGGGGCGCTATCTGCTGGGAAAGATCATAATAATCTATGGTGGTCTTTCCAAAGGGAAAGATGTGTTTTACGCAGAGTATGACACAGTATATCAAAGCCGATATAAGCATCGGCAGTATGTATTTATATCTTCCTTTGTTTATCTGCATGATTCCATTTTTTCAAAGCTCCGTTGCCGCTCATGGGCCTGTCCGTATCGGTCAGGACATTGTCTGAATACATGGGGTGGACCATGATCTCCACCTCCCTGGTATGGCCCAGGCTTTCTATCCTTTCGGGATCCTTCATTGTATATCCCATCAGGTCATCATAGGATCCGAACAGATCCCCGCTGCCTGCGCAGAGCTTTTTTACTCCCCTGTTGTACAAGGCCTTGTATGCCCTGTTTAGTATACTTCCCCCCCTGTACAGGTTCCTGCTGAGCCTGATATAGGAAAAGCGGTACTTTTTTCCAAGGCTCTTAAGGGCCAGAAATACCGGGTAATTTGTATGCACATGGTGGTGGGAGTCTATGTGCAGCTCCTTAAAGCCCAGCTCAAGAAACCTCTCCAGCTGTGCATTTATTTCCTTCTCTATCTGGCTTATGCTGAGGCTGTCCATATACAGCCTGTATTTCGTATTGTGATAAAACGCTGCATTAAAGCTTCCGTCCGGGGAACAGACCAGTGGGTTTGTCCGGATATCTCCGCTTAACGGGAACCCCTCCGTGAGGTTGATATGCAGTCCCACACTGTCCGTAAAGCCGTATTTTCGGGAAAGCTTAAAGGCCTCCTCCGCCCCCGGCATGTTCACCATTACGGTGGTGTGCCCTATATAGCCCTCCCTGAAGGCCTCGCACACCGCCCTGTTTATCTCTTCGTTTTTTCCGAAATCATCTCCGTTTATTAAAATAGACATCCGGCGACTTTCTATAACCTCCAGTAGCAGTAACCCTCTGCCAGCACTTCTTTCTTATCAAGGATGGATTTGACATCGATAATGACTTTGTTACGGTTTTCCCCGTCCTTAAAAAAGCTGTCCCATTCCTTTAGTGTTCTTTCCCTGTACTCCTTATGGGCAACGCTTAATACGATGCAGTCGGCCTCCGTGGCCTCAGACAGATCGGAGAGCCTGCAGCCGTATGTCCTCTCAAAATCCTCCTTATCGGCCCGGCCGTCTGTCAGCACCGGTGTAATGCCGTATTCCTCCAGATAGCTTATGATGTCTGTCACCTTTGAGTTACGGACATCGGGACAGTTTTCCTTGAAGGTCACTCCGAAGAATACCACCTTTGCGTCCCTCACCCGTTTTCCTGCAAGGACCAGCTGTTTGATAATGTTTTCTCCCACAAAGGAGGGCATGTCATCATTTATCTGCCGCCCTGCCGATATCAGTCTGGAATGGTACCCGAGCCTTTCCGCCTCATAGATAAAGTAGTAGGGGTCCACGCCTATGCAGTGGCCTCCCACCAGCCCCGGATGAAAGCCCAGAGCGTTCCATTTGGTATCCATGGCATCGATCACCTCTTCGGTGTCGATCCCCATCCGGTCAAAGGCCATGGCGAGCTCGTTTATAAAGGCTATGTTTATGTCTCTCTGGGAGTTTTCCACTACCTTGGCTGCCTCGGCCACCTTTATGGA
>DNAD01000279.1:0-4776 GCA_003484785.1 Lachnospiraceae bacterium | reverse complement strand
ATCTTTTTGATGTTCTCGAGTCGGTGTTCCTTATCCCCGGGGTTGATCCTCTCGGGAGAATAGCCTACCTTGAAATCTTTTCCGCATTTAAGGCCCGATTCTTCCTCAAGGATGGGCACGCAGATGTCCTCCGTCACTCCGGGATATACGGTGGATTCGTATACTACTATGGAGCCCTTTGAAAGGTTTTTCCCAAGCAGGCGGCTTGCGGATTCCACGGGGTTAAGATCCGGGGTCTTGTCCTGATTGACCGGGGTGGGCACGGCCACTATATAAAACCTTGCTTCCTTTAGCCTTTCGGATTCCGGGGTAAAGTCGACGCTCGTCTCCGCTATGGCCCTGTCTCCCACCTCTCCGGTGGGATCCTTGCCCTGCCTGTATTTTTCGATCTTTTCTTTATTCAGGTCAAAGCCGAGAACGTTTATTTTTTCGGCAAAGGCCACGGCCAGGGGCATTCCCACATAGCCCAGTCCTATCACTGCCAGCTTTTCCCTTCTTTCCTTCAGTTCCTCAAACAGGCTCATTTCTTCTGACTCCCGGTTCATGTGCGGTGTTTATATTTTACTATAATACTACATTATCGCTTTTTTTTAAAGTCCCATCGATTTGCGTCTAAAAATATAAAATCTACAAAAATACTTATTTTGCTATATTCTGCTTTATCGAGGGATATGCCGATTATAAGAAAGTCCGTCTCTTCGCGGCTACAACTCACTAGACTCGCAGCGATTTTTATAAACAGGGATCATTTCAACAACTCGCTTCACAGTTATTCATGAAATATACTCTTTCAGCTCAAACAGTGTTGAAATGATCCCTATAAAAATCACTCCTCGTCAAGTGAGTTGTGCAAATGCTCAGATCCGGACTTTTTATAATCGGCATATCCCGCGGGGCTTATGAGGGGGATGACGGCTCTTCTTTGGCGCACTCCGTAAGGTGCTCTATGACAGCGAACATAAGTACCGGTACGATCTGCAGGAGAACACGGTTTCCGGAATCTCCCACATTCTCCTGAAGGGGGTCTCCCCTTGCAAAGCTCACTCCAAGGGTGATAAGGATATAGGAGATCGAGACGAAATCCATGTAGGAGACAGAGGGCTTTTTTTTGTCCGTTATCTGACAGCAGAGTGTCACCGCCAGAGCGCTCACCACAAATACCGGAAAGACTCCCCAGCCCGACATGTGGGTAAGGTTAAGGTAAAATGCTTTAAGATCGGCGGTATACAGAGCCGGATCCAGGAAAAAGAGGATCAGGTTTGCCAATACCAGGCCGGCTGTGATAATTACCTTCAGATGCTTTGAAAGGGTCTTTTTCACTCTTCCCTGTATCAGTATGAGATACAGAAACAGGGCCGTCAGAGCTACCATCTGAATAACTGCCTTCGTCCTGTTTAAAAAGGTATAGGGTGCATTTATGGTCATTATAATGAAGATCCTTATGTAGTACAGCCCGTACAGTACCATGCAGGGCAAAACCGAAAACAGGGCAAGCAGCTTTCCGGACAGGCCGATCATGGTATATGACAGGATCACAAAGGCCGCTATCATCATGCCCTCCATCCTGAAAAAGGACATGGCGGCGGTGATCACAGAAAGAAGAAGGATATCCCCGGCTGTATTCTTTTGTTCTCCCGCCTTTTTTGCAAAATAAGCGGCCGAGCCGGTGCAGATAAAGAGAAATTCCGTGAAGTACATATTGGACATGGCCCATCCCGAGATCACCGCAAAGGGCATTGATGTCACAAGAAGGAGGAGGCCGCAGGCAGTTATCACATTCCGGACAGGCCCCTTCCTTCCGGCAGTCTCTCTGACCATGAACCCGAAAAAGATAAGGAAGTCCAGATTGAGAGCCGCCTGGATCCCAAAGGTCTCGTTAAAGCCGAATATCCAGGGAAGGGTTCCCGTTACGGCGCTTCCCAGCCCCACATCGGTGAGAAAAACGTTGAATTTTCTTTTGAGATATCCATATCTGACTATAGCCCGGGGATAGAGGGAATAGGGATACATGGAATCGTTCCAGAGGGATACCGGAAATATCCCGCTGCAGGCGATTATACTGACCAGGATCGCTGCGATCAGAACGGTTATCAATAGTGATGGTTTCACAGGAGCAAAGCCCCGGCAGGTTCCGGATACGGCCGATGTTACCATGTATCCCAAAAGCATGAGGATAAGCATCGTAATGATAAGGCTTGCAGCCGCAAATCTCTGTTTTGTCACAAGCAGGATGACCCCGGAAAGCAAATACAGGGAAAGGCCGGCGGGATAGGCAAGAAGAACATGGACGGGGCTTTCCAGCCTTCGTTTTATGAGCATGACAAAGCAAAGCCCTGCCAGAAAAAGGGCAAATACCGTAAGAGACTGGGCAATGAAATAGCCTGCCCTGAATTTACTTAGGAAATCAGCAAGCCATTCCTGTGTCACCGTACATTCTCCTCATAGTAAGTCTTTGTCATGAGATAGAAATTTTCCTCCTCCTTCGGGCCTTCGGGAGAATCCCATAAGACCACAAGCTCGTCACTTGTTCCGATATCCTCGCCCTTTGAGTCGGGGGAAGTATTGACGTATACATCTATCTCGGAAAGATAATCCGAATAATACCAGTAATAGGTAAAGTAGTTGCCGATCTCATCCTTGAAATCCGTGCCCAGAAAGGAATAGCGGTACATATCGTTGGCCGGTCCGAGGCTGCAAAAATCCTTTTCTATCTGATCGCCGGTAAGCATGGTGCCGTTCATGCTCTTTTCGGGCTTCACATCTGCTTCTATGAGCTTTAGATATCTTACGGTGTTCCTCATGTGATAGAAGCCGTAGAGCCAGCTCTTGCCCTCCTTCTCCGCCTGCTCAAAATCCTCGTACACGTCATCCTTTGTATACACTCTTTTTCCGGTAAGCAAAAGCGGAAGAAGGCTGTCCGGATATTCCCCCGTCCCGGGATACTCCATTTGATAAAAGGTCTGGAAGACAGGCCTGTGAAAGGTCATGATGGTATCCAGCAGCTTTTCGTTGTAATAGGCGCTGAAGCAGATAACGATCAGTCCGTAGGCCAACAGCAGCTGCTTCCTGTATTCTCTTTTAAGGATCAGCAGGACACATATTATGATCGTGACCGCCGTGATAAAGATCACCTTCATTTTTTGGATCTGAACTCCTTTATTGTCTGAAGAGAGAGCTCCCACAGCTCTGCCAGGGTCTTCCTGTTAAAGAAAAGGTGCAGTAAGAGCACCAAAAGGCCTGCCAGAGCGCTTGTAAGTACGTTTCCCGATACCGTGGAAAAAGCGGCATAGCCCATGTACAGGATCAGGGAGATCACAAAGCCCCTGTAGTCGTACTCTACCCTGTAGCATTTCTTTGAATAATAAGTTCCGATAAAGAAATAGACTATGTAGGTAAGGGCTGTTGCAAGGGCCGCCCCTACCCCTCTGTATCGGGGCACGAGCAGGGTATTT
This sequence comes from Lachnospiraceae bacterium, assembly GCA_003484785.1. Classification (GTDB taxonomy): domain Bacteria; phylum Bacillota; class Clostridia; order Lachnospirales; family Lachnospiraceae; genus UBA2868. The sequence goes on along the minus strand of DNAD01000279.1, from coordinate 1,324 downwards.
CCGATAAGATTACAGGTTATGGCGGCAGCGGAGGCATAGTTGAAATATATGGTCTTTCTGGTAAATTTTATGCCCTGGCCCGTCATTTCAAACAATATGCTTAAGATCGGCATCAGGGTAAGAAAGGGGATTATCCTTATGGCTCCCCTGTAGTCCTCTCCCAGGATAAGGACTATGATGCCCCTGAATATCGTTATCATAAAAGCCGCAGAAAGGCACAGGAACTGTACCCTGTCGAAAATCTGCCTGAAAAAGGCCTTGCACTCCTCCTCCGGCTCCTTTTCGTATTTCTCCATGGCGATGGGAGACCAGAAGGCAACGAAGGTTATCTTAAGGGTAAGGATCACCGACATTATCTGCATCGCTGCCGAATATATCCCCGTCTCCGAAAAATCATTGAAGATCTTTATGGACCACTTGTCCATGGAGGACAGGAGCCACTCCATTAAGAGAGTGGGCACGAAAGGGATCCCGTAGACCAGTAGCTCCCTGTCCGTGACCGTGTGAGGAGATGGGACTGCTTTACTTCCAAGTCTCTTAAATCTTATTCCGAGATAAACGGTCACTATGATAAGGGGCAGGGTCATGGCATAGAGCACTACCCTGAAATCATCTCCCAGAAGCTTTACGAATATGACTATAAAGGCTATGTACAGCACCTTTGAAAGGATGTTCAGATTGGAATACAGCTTTCCGTTCTGCTCCATCCTTATGTTCAGAAACAGAAACCTTTCAAATACCGAGGTTATCACATAGGCTGCCACCAGAACCGTTATGTCCGTCGTGTCCCTGCCGAAGAGAAAGTTGTTTAAGTACGACGAAAGCAGCACATAGATAAAGGACAGCGCCAGTATGAGAAAAAAGGGGTATTTCAAGCATCTTATAAGGAGGGTGCGCTTATCCACACCGTCCCTGTAAAAGTACCTGATATAGGACTGATCAAGGCCGAGGATGGCAAAAATATAGATGATCGATACAGCGGAGGTGAACATGGCGGTGCGGCCGTATTCGTCCGTCGACATTATCCTGGTTATCAGCGGAAGCGAAATAAGCCCAAGCAGCAGCACCACGAAATTACCGTAAAAATACTCTATAAAGCTGCCAAGCAGACCTCCTGTCTTTTTATCATTTTTTCCTTTTTCTTCGTTATCTGCCATTTATATTACTCCGGCAATAAATGATGTAGGGGTCAAAAGGTGCGTTAGCACCTTTTGCGATACAAGATATAGCTATCAAGCTTGCTTGAAATAGCTATATCTTGTATCGCAAAATGGCACGGAGTGCTTTTGACCCCAACATCAATAAATAAAGCTATATCCGTGAC
>DNAD01000073.1 GCA_003484785.1 Lachnospiraceae bacterium | reverse complement strand
ATTTCTTTTTCATATACCTCCCCCAAAAAGGCTCCCGGATATTTCCCCCCGGAGCCTTTTTTTACAATTATAGTGAACGGATTTATTACGTTCACTATACTGCACAGGCTCACGCGTCGGGGAGCTTTATCATTGGAAGATATCTGGTCTGTATATCGGACACTTTATAAGGGATGCTTTCCTCCTCAAGCACCTCCAGAAATCTCTCCAGAGGCTTCCTGTTTTTGCCGTACACCTGAAAACAGATGTGGAAGGTATCCTTCAGGGCGTTTATCTCAAGCATCAGGTCGCCGTCAGTTATGTTATAGATACTTTTTATGTGCTTTTCCATTTCCCCGTAATCTACCCGTCCCACATAGCTTATGGTATAGGCATCTCTCGGGTCATTTCTGTACAGGCTGTTTTTTGCGGCATATCCGCGCTTTTCCTTAAGCGTCGGCTGAGCATCGATGCCTTCATGGTTGGCCGTGATCTTCCGATACCTCTCGTAGCTTAACTCGGGCTGGTTTTGTTTGATGAAGGCACCCCTTGTACGAAGATTCAGCTTGGAAATGGGCTCGTTCTTCATATCCCACCCGTATTTGACATGGATAAAGCGGACGAAATCGCGGTAAGACTCATCTGCCCCGATATCCTTACGATAATCCGCCGCAACCCGGCCGGAAATAAAGGTTCCCTCTTTCTCCTTTAAAAACCTTGTCATAGCCTTATACATCATGGCAACCACTACCGTATTGGGGCTGGCATCGATACCGACGGCATATTTCATGAAAGCCTTTGCCGGTATCTCGATCTCATAATAATAATCCTTAGTGGAGAATGGATTCAATACATGCAAAAGAGTACGCATAAGAGCCAGATTACAGTCGCCGCCTTCGTAGCGTATCATAGGCTCGTCCGTGGGCAGTGAAGCCGCATCCGGGAAAAAGGTCTCAGCCTCCGAAACGGGCGTTCCGGGAAGCTTTATATCCCCGGGAGGAGTGAGTGGGCCGTATTTTTTGCACAGATACTGATATAAAGTAGTCTTTACCCAGAACATGACTCCGAATCCGCCGCAGGGGGAGTGGGAGCAGCTAAACCAGATGGTGTCATTTCTGTAAGTTATGACAAACAGGTGATCATTGACTTCCTCACTTCCAAGCACTATTCTCCTGTCTTCCTCCTTAAGCACGGCCAAAGGTCTGTCGTTTGGGATGAGACAATAGTTCTGTGAAGGATCCAAACCCACCTTCACACGATAATAGGGGAAGCGTTCAAAGGCCTCCTGTGCTGTGGTTTTCAGGATCTCCTGATCAACAGGCTCATCCAGCTGAACTTTTATCCGAAGCGTAAATGAAATCTTTTTCCCGCTTTCGTACAATAAATAAATATCCGGATTGTTTGTCATAGCAGTATTTCCTTTCTGTCTGAACACATAATGATTAAACAGTTCACAGCAATATCATCCATTTTATAGTACCATAAAGCCGGCCGGTTCACAAAGCTATTATGCTTCTCCCACAGAGTTTTTTCCGCACGGCACTTTTGGCGTTTTAATATCTTTATATTTTAATTCTCAGTTGGTATAATTATTACTGTTATTTTTTTGCATTGACAAACCGATTTGAAAGGATTGAAAAAATGCCGTCCGGGTTTCAGACAGACACAAAAGAACTTACAGACACCGGGCTTAACGAGCCTAAAATGTATCAGGTCATCATGCTTAATGACGACTTCACGACAATGGAATTTGTTGTTGATATCCTGATGACCATATTCCACAAGGATGAGTTTACGGCTCAGGCTCTGATGCTGACCGTCCACAAAAACGGGTCTGCAGTGGTGGGAAAATACAGCTATGACATTGCCTCGACCAAGGTGGCGCAGGCCCTTGAACGGGCAAAGTCGGAAGGATTCCCCTTCCGCATGTCAGTGGAGGAAGCGTAAATGAATATTTCCAGGGAAACAAATTCCGTTCTGGCGCAGGCCGCGATCTATGCGGGCAGGAACCGGTATGAATATATCACCCCTGAGATGGTGCTGCTTTCCTTCTGCGGGTTAAAGGTATTCAGGGATGCCTTTGGAGAGTGCGGCGGGGATATTGAAGCCCTGAAGACTGATCTTACGGGCTATTGTCAGAACTATATCGAAAAGCTTGAGCTTAACGAAGGCGCTCAGGACGAAAAGCAGACCGAAGGAAAAAGGGAGATCCCCTTATCGGCGGGATTGACGCTTGCCCTTACGATCGCGCAGCAGCAGGCTGTAAACAGCGGAAGGGACAGGGTTGAGCTGCTGCATCTCCTTTATGGAATCCTGCAGCTGCCGGAAAGTCATGCCGTATATTATCTCAGAAAACAGGCGATCGATCTTTCAGACCTGATTCGCTTTATACAAAACGGCCTTGATGCACAAAGCGACAGACGTATCGCCCCCGGCACAAAGGGCGCGGAGGCTCTAAAGAACAGGAAAAGCCTGCAGGAGCTGTACGCCCCCTGCTTAAGCGATACTCTGACGGATGTTAATCCGCTTATCGGACGTACAAAAGAGCTTGAGCGCACCATGGAGATACTCTGCAGGCGGGATAAGAACAACCCGCTCTTTATCGGAGAGCCCGGTGTGGGAAAGACCGCTCTGGTTTACGGCCTTGTTGAGAAGATACGAAACGATGAGGTGCCTAAGCCTCTGAAGAAAAGCCGCGTGTTTTTGCTGGAGCTGTCGGGGATGCTTGCGGGAACACAGTACCGCGGAGATTTTGAGAAACGCTTTCAGGGAGTGCTTTCGGATATTGAAAAGGAAGAAAAACCCATCATTTTCATCGACGAGATCCATAACCTTTCGGGCGCGGGAGCGGTAGGTGAAAGCTCCTTTGACGCGGCAAACCTTTTAAAGCCGTACCTGAGCCAGGGGCATATCCGCTTTATCGGAGCAACGACCTTCGATGAACATAAGAAATATTTTGAGAAGAATAAAAGCCTTGCAAGAAGGTTTCAGAATATAGAGATCCCGGAGCCGTCGGAAGAAGAAACCGTTGAGATACTCAAGGGTCTGAAGCCTGCGTACGAGCAATATCACGGGGTCGTATATGAAGAGGGAGTGCTTGAATATGCCGTTTCCATGAGCGCAAAGCATATAAACGAGCGCTTTCTTCCCGACAAAGCCATCGACCTGATCGATGAAGCGGGAGCCTGTAGAAGGCTCAATCCCCTTGAAGGGGAGGAACAGACTGTGGGAAAGGACGTGATCGTCCGGGTCCTGACAAATATCTGCCGTGTTCCTGTAGAGAGTGTGGAAAGCGATGAGCTGTCAGGGCTCGAAACTCTTGAGGACAGGCTTAAGGCACGCGTCTTCGGGCAGGATTGTGCGATCGGCATGGTAACAAATGCCGTAAAGCTTTCCAAAGCCGGGCTGTCGGAGGAAGGAAAGCCTTTGGCAAGCCTTCTGTTTGTCGGCCCCACCGGGGTCGGGAAAACGGAGGTTGCAAAAAGCCTTTCCGAAGAGCTGGGCATCAGGCTTGTGCGCTTTGATATGAGTGAATACGAGGAAAAGCATGCTGTTTCCAAGCTTATCGGGGCTCCCGCCGGCTATGTGGGCTATGAAGAGGGTGGACTGCTTACCACAGAGATCCGAAAAAGCCCCTCCTGTGTACTGCTGCTCGATGAGATAGAGAAGGCTCATCCCGATATCTTCAACGTCCTTCTCCAGGTCATGGATTATGCCACTCTGACCGATAACCAGGGAAGAAAGGCGGATTTCAGAAATGT
>DNAD01000288.1 GCA_003484785.1 Lachnospiraceae bacterium | reverse complement strand
TGTTTATCCAGCACATCCTTTAAGATCTTATCGCTCTTACCGTTTTTTTCTTCCGCAAGAAGGAGGATCTTAAGCGATATTTTCCTGATATTTTCCAACTAATCATTTCTCCTGCTGTTTCTCGATAAGAGAATAAGCCGAAGCAGCGAAAGCACCGCCGCTGCCGCCGAGGCAACATAGGTAAGGGCAGCCGCCCTCAGCACCTTCTTTGCTCCCTCGAGCTCATTGCCTGTAATGAGGCCGCTTCCTTCTATGTATTCAAGCGCCCGGCGTGAAGCATCAAACTCCACCGGAAGGGTCACTATCTGAAAGGCTACCCCCAGGGTAAACAATATGACTCCCGCAAACATCAGAGGTCCGAGAGAGAAGAAAAGCCCCGCGATAACTATGGGAAACCCGAGCTTTGAGCCGAAGCTTGCCGCGGGAACTATGGCGCTTCTGATCTTAAGGGGCAGATAATCCTCGTTGTGCTGCATCGCATGCCCGCACTCATGACAGGCCACCGCTATGGCCGCTATGGAATCCGCTCCGTATACGGGATCGGACAGATTGACCGTTTTTGAGGCAGGATTGAAATGATCGGTAAGCTCTCCCGGTACGCGCATAACGGTCACGTCATAGACCCCGTTATCATGAAGAGCCTTCTTTGCGGCTTCCGCTCCGGTTATCCCCGCGCTTGAGCGTATATTCGAATACTTACCAAAGGCCGACTTGACCATGCCCTGAGCGATAAGCACGATCACTGCCCCTATTATCACCAGAATATAAGTAGAATCGTAATAAAAATGCATTCAGTCTCCTCCTTCCTGTCCCAGGAATTCACCCGTTTCCATTTTATAGCCCCGGAGAAATTCCTCAGCCTTCATTCTTTTCTTTCCTTCAAGCTGTATCTCCTTAAACCTGATAAATCCTTTTTTCGTACTGACGGTGATCCCATCCTTTAAATCGACGATCATGCCGCAGGGGAGCTTTTCATAGCTTTCCTCGGAAAGAGCCTTGGCCGAAAAGACCTTTAAAAGCCTTCCCTTATGGAAGGTAAAGCTTCCGGGCCAGGAATACAGCCCTCTCACAAGCCTCTCAAGACTTTCGGCATCCCCGGTAAAATCAAGCCTTCCGTCCTCCTTTGTAAGAGCCCTCGCATAGCTTGCCTCCGAATCGTTCTGCTTTACCGGACAGAGCTCTCCCTTTTCCATCAGCGAAAGAGCCTCGCAGAGTGCCTGTCCCCCGAGCTTTGAAAGCTTTTCAAAAAGGCTTTCACCGGTCTCGTCTTCGGAAAGCGCGATCTTTCTCTGTAAAAGAATATCCCCGGTATCCACGCCCTTGTCCATCTGCATTATGGTAACGCCTGATATTTTATCGCCGTTTATCACCGCCTGCTGGATCGGAGCAGGGCCTCTGTATTTCGGAAGAAGCGAGGCGTGAACGTTGACGCAGCCGTATTTCGGGATCTCAAGTATCTCCTGTGAAAGTATCTTTCCGTAGGCCGCCACTATGAACACATCGGCTCCGAGACCCTTAAGGAAGCGTACACTGTCTTCGTCCTTTATCCTGTGAGGCTGGAATACCTCTATATTATGCTTTAGCGACAGCTCCTTTACCGGGGAAAAGGAAACCGCTCTTCCTCTTCCCTTTTGGGTATCCTCCCTGGTGACAGAGCACAGAACCTCATGTCCCGCCTCTGTCAGAGCCTCAAGGATATCCGCGGCAAAATCAGGTGTCCCCATAAAAACCGTCTTCATCTGTTATTCCTCTGCCTGTTCTTCTTCCTCTTCATCCTCTTCTTCATCCTTGACGTCCATCAGCTTTCCTTCTACCTTTTCAACGTACAGATGTCCGTCCAGATGCTCGATCTCATGCATCAGCGCCCGGGCCTTAAGCTCCGTTCCCTCTGCCTCCACGGGCTGCATGTCTCTGTCAAAGCCCTTCACCTTAACGTAATTGGGTCTTGTCACCTTCCCGGTCTTTCCCGGTACGCTTAAGCATCCCTCGTTTCCCGTCTGTTCCCCTTCCTCGGCAACTATTTCCGGATTAATAAGGCAGAGGGGATCCTCTCCGATATCTATCACTATGATACGCTTCAATACGCCGACCTGAGGCGCCGCAAGGCCTACCCCCTCGGCGTCATACATGGTCTCAAACATATCCTCCACCAGCTGCTTAAGCCTCGGAGTCATTTCCTTTACTTCCTTGCACCTTTTGGTCAGGATCTCATCACCTATTGTTCTGATAGTTCTTAAAGCCATTACCCGATATTTCACCTTTCTTATAATCTCTCGCCGGGGTTTAGGAGCTTTACCGCTTTTCAGTAAATGCTCATGGGATCGAGGTCAAAGCTTATTCGCACCTGACCCGTTTTCATTCCCCGGTCCTGTCCTGCATTCCTGTCCCAGGCAAGCAGCTCATCCTTTACAGCCATCAGCGCGGCCAGATCACTGCTTTTTATATACATAACCTGTCTGTAGATATCGTTGAGCTTGCTTATCGTGGCCTCGGCAGGCCCTATGAGCCTTACGTCGGCAGCACCGCAATATCTTATTATAGCATCCTTTGCCCTTTCTGCCAAATCCCGCATATGATCACTCCCCTTTTTTTCCTCCGGGCTTTCCGCAAGGACCACCAGAAGATGCCCCGCGGGCGGGTAGTCGGCAAGCTTTCTGAAGGCAAGCTCCTCTCTGTAAAACATCTCATAGTCCTGCAGCTTTGCACAGGCAATGCTGTAATGATCCGGGTTATAGGTCTGGATTATGACCTCCCCTGCCCTGTTGTCCCGGCCCGCCCTTCCCGCGGCCTGGGTAAGCAGCTCAAAGGTCCTTTCGCTTGCCCTGTAGTCATTGGCATAAAGCGACATATCCGCAGCGATTATCCCCACCAGAGTCACCCAGGGAAAGTCATGCCCCTTTACTATCATCTGGGTGCCTATCATAATATCGGCCTCCCTGTTGGCAAAGGCGCTCAATATCCTTTCGTAATCATCCTTCCTTTTAGTGGTATCCGCATCCATCCGAAGGGTTCTTGAGTAGGGGAACATTTTTTTTACCAGCTCCTCAAGCTGCTCCGTGCCTGCCCTCATTCCGCTTATATAGGGCGAGGCGCACTCCGGGCAGAGCTTTACGTCCTCCCTCTGATAGCCGCAGTAATGGCACATAAGCTTTCCGTTTCCATGCTTTGAAAGAGCCACGTCGCAGTGAGGGCACTTAAGTACATGACCGCACATGCGGCAGGAAATAAAGCCGGAATAACCCCTTCTGTTCAAAAACAGCATCACCTGCTCGCCTTTTTCCAGCCTCTTTTGTATACCCTCGCTCAGAGCCCTTGAAAAGACCGAGCGGTTTCCTCTTTTAAATTCCTCCCTCATATCCACCGTCTCAACCTTCGCAAGTTCGGCCCCCTGCTTTGCCCTGGTTTCGATGGTATACAGCCTGTATCTCCCCTGCTCCGCCTCGTAGTAGGATTCCACCGAGGGGGTGGCCGAACCGAGTATAAGCATCGCATTATTGAGCCTGCAAAGCTCTGCCGCCACCTCTCTTGCGTGATATTTGGGAGTTATCTCGCTTTTATAGGAGTTTTCGTGTTCTTCGTCTATCACTACGAGCCCCAGATTGGAAAAGGGGGTAAAAAGAGCCGATCTCGGGCCTGTCATCACGGAGATTTCCCCTTTCTTCGCGCGCTCAAACTGGTCGCTCCTCTCTCCCTCCGATAATCTTGAGTGCAGGGTGGATACCTTATCCCCAAAGCGCCTGTAGAAGCGCATCAGAGTCTGAAAGGTAAGGGCTATCTCAGGGATCAGTACTATGACCTGCCTGCCCTCCTTAAGCACCTCTTCGATTATCTCCATATATATCTCGGTCTTTCCGCTTCCGGTAACGCCTCTTATAAGGCAGGTCTTTCTGCTGCCGCTTCGGTAATCCCGTATGATCTCTTCCGCTATCCGCCTCTGGGCGGGATTCAGCTCTGTCTTCGACCCTGTTTTGCCGCTTAAGCCGGAATTTCTGTATACACGATCCGTGCATACCTCGATAACACCCTGTTCTTCCATGGACTTTATCGTAGCCCGGGAAACATTGAGCTTTCCGGTGACCAGGTTTTTTTCAAGCTCACCGTTTTCCATAAGGGCTTCAAGAAGCCTTGCCCTTGCGGTCCTGTGCTTTCTTTCGAATTCCTCAAGAAGATTACGGGCCTCTTCTTCGGAAAGCAGCAGCCTTATCCGGCTCTCGCTCTTCTGCCTTGTCTTTTTTCTCACAGGAAATACGGTCTTCATGGCCTGGATCATGGTGGAGCCGTACCGGTTCCTGATGAAATCAGCAAGCTTTATCAGCCTGCTCTCCACAAGACCGTTATCGTTTAAGATGCAGTCTATCTCCTTAAGCCTTTCATCGGGAAGCTTTGCCTCATCACCAATCTCAAGCACATAGCCCTCTATAAGCCTGTTTCCTTTGCCGAAGGGTATCCTTACATAGCTTCCGGGGCAGATCTCTCCCGCAAGCCTTTCGGGTATTATATACTGAAAGGATCTGTCCAGTGCTTCGTTTGTGATATTGACCGCTATGTCAGCGTACCTTCCCATCTGTCCTCCGGTTTTTTAAATAATCCTTTTTTTACGCACAGACTTGATTTTAAACCCGTTTCTTTCTATAATCAAGCGTAACTGCCGAGTTACTATTCACAGCCCAAAAGGCTGTGAATAGTAACACTGCCGAAGCAAAAGCGCCGATCGAAAGGTTTGGATATGGATACTGAGCATACTCATAATAAGGAAAACATAATGGGCACAAAGCCGGTAAACAGACTGCTTCTGAGTCTGGGGCTTCCGATGATAGCGTCCATGATGGTGTCTGCCTTCTATAATATAGTGGACAGTATATTCGTCGCAAGGATAACGGAAGCCGGCAGCGTCGAGAACGCCGGTACCGCAGCCCTTGTGGCGGTGGGAATGGCCTTTCCCTTCCAGACCCTCATCATAGCCTTCTCTGCCGGCACCGGAGTAGGCATGAATGCCCTGCTCTCAAGGGCTCTTGGGGAAAAGGACTTTAATACGGTAAACAAGACCGCGGCCAACGGGATCTTCTGCCACGGAGTCTGCTACATTTTCTTTCTTCTGGCCGGCATCTTCCTGCCCGAAATACTGATAAAGGCTCAGGGTGGCTCGGGGCTGTCCCTTATATACGGCAGCCAGTACTTAAGGATTGTATGTATGTGTTCCTTCGGTGTCTTTACCCAGTTTACCTTTGAACGGCTCCTTCAGTCCACCGGCATGACCATCTATTCCATGATAACCCAGATGACGGGCGCCATTATCAATATCATTCTGGATCCCATCCTTATCTTCGGGCTTTTCGGTTTTCCCTCCTTAAAGGTTGCCGGGGCCGCCATAGCAACTGTCATAGGCCAGATCTGCGCCGGAAGCCTTGCGATCTTCTTTAATCTTAAAAAGAATCATGAGATAAGCATAAGCTTTAAGGGCTTTAAGCCCGATGCCCCCATAATCGGAAAGATCTATTCGGTGGGGCTTCCCTCCATAGTTATGCAGTCCATCGGCTCGGTCATGACCTACGGCATGAACAGCATACTCAACAGCCTGAATGAAGCCTCCGTTGCGGTATTTACGGTATACTTCAAGCTTCAGAGCTTTTTCTTCCTGCCCCTTTTCGGTATGAACAACGCCCTCATCCCCATCATCGCCTACAATTACGGCGCAAAGAAGCGGGGCCGCATAATAAGCGCCATCAGATACGGGATGATCTACGCCGGCATATTCATGGGCTTCGGTTTTATCATGTTTGAGGTATTTCCCGAGGCTCTCCTTAAGATCTTTGATACCAACGATCAGAACCTGATACTCTACGGAGTTCCCGCTCTTCGGATAATAGCCTTTCATTTCCTGATAGCCTGGTTCTGCATTATCGCGGGCTCTACCTTCCAGGCTCTGGGAAACGGCGTCTACAGCCTGATCGTTTCGGTTGCAAGACAGCTGGTGGTGCTGATACCCGCTGCCTATATACTGGCAAAGATCGGCGGTCTTTCGCTGATCTGGTGGTCCTTCCCCATAGCCGAGCTCATGTCCCTTCTCTGCTCCCTCTTCTTCTTAAGAAGGATCAGCAAAAATATAATATCCGGGATTCCGGAATGATTGCATTTTCCCCCGGCAGACAATATAATGTATCTTAAAGAAGGCTAATGCTTTCTTTACGATACATTTTTAACAAGGAGGCATATATGAAAAACTTTATCAAAGAATTCCGGGAATTTATTTCCCGCGGCAGTGTTATGGATCTGGCAGTCGGTGTTATCATCGGCGGAGCCTTCCAGTCGATCATCAACTCACTGGTCAATGACATCGTCATGCCGATCATCACCCTTATAACAGGAGGCATAGACTTCTCCAACTGGTTCATTGCCCTTGACGGTTCCCACTATTCCACCCTCGCCGCGGCCCAGGAAGCCGGTGCCTCGACCCTAAACTATGGTGTGTTCCTCACTGCCGTGATCAATTTCCTGCTTATGGCAGTAGTGATCTTCTCGATCATAAAGGCTATGAATAAATTCGCGGCGGCCGCAAAGCTCAAGAAGGATCAGGAAGAGGCCGCAGCGCCCGCTCCCGAGCCCACCGCAGAGGAAAAGCTTCTTACCGAGATCAGGGATCTCCTTAAGGAGGGCGGAAAACAAAAATAATAGCTGTTTTTTTTTCAGAACCATGTTATAATGAAATCGGGTTGGGGTAACCCATTTTCCTTTACTCAGGAGCTTGTCTTAGGATGCTGCAGCTGAACATGACAGGCTCCGTTTTTTTATATCATTCACGGATCCTGATCTTTTGAAGCCTTCTTATCCTGATCCATATTCTCCTGATCCTTTTTATCCCGATCCTTCCTCTGTTTCTTCCTGTTCTTTCTTATCCCGGCCCTCTTTCCGATACTCCTTATCACAATAATGAGAATGATAAGGATGAGGATCGTTCCCGATGCGGCAGCTATGATGATATACTTCTTATCAACAGTATTCGTCCTTGTCACCACAAGCTCCACCTGATTTCCGGAGGTATCAAACGTCCTGTATATCCCGAACTGCTGTGTATCAGTTTTTCTCCATTCATTTCCCACCTTGACGTAGATGGTTGTTTCATCATCACCGTTTTCGGGCTGATACCTTATCAGGTGATTGAGCTCCCCGTCCTTCGGGATCGTAACGGAATAATGCTCTGACACATTTTTCATAGGAAGAGCTATGGACATCACCTTATTGATATCCAGCTCATCTCCCTCCTTAAACCTTCCGTCCACTAAAAGCACGGACTGTCCGTTTTCCCTCAGGGCATCCCCCGCAAGAGTCGTAAGGTATCTGCACTCCTCGGCATGAACCTCTAAATTACAGGAAATATCCGTGACAACGTCCGTGTCCCACTTTGCATAACAACCCTCTGAAAGCTCAGGTTCAGGGAATTTATCCATAGTGATCGTATCTGCATACCCCGCCCGGATGCGGCCTGCCTCCTCATCATTCATGATAAAGCTCACAATAAAGCTGTCAAAGCCGGAAGGAACCCCCTCCATGCCAAGAAGAGTCTTGTAATCCACCGGCTCTGCCTTACCCGAATAGCTTATCCGGTCAATCCCGGCAAGGTCCTTTGCGCAGAAGAAGTTGTTCTTTATTATTCCGCTTTCCTCCACGTCCCCCGCTATTGCTCCGTAACGCTCCTCCGCCTCGGTTACATCGGGGATCGCATAGCAGTCAAATATGTCGTCTCCCTTACCGGCAATGCCTCCGATATAAGCTTTCCCGCTCTCCATGCTGTTGGCTGCGGACTGCTTTATCGTGGAAAGGGACTGTCCGGCAATGCCCCCGACATAATCGCCCGATCTGCTGACAATGTTTCCGTAATTCTCACATTTCAGCACGGTTCCCATTTCCTGAAGGCCCGTGATCCCCCCGCAGCAGCTCTTTTCCGACCTGATATATCCGTTGTTGATATTGTGCCTCAGTACGCATTTGGTAAGATAGGTGGAGTTTAAGCTGTCCGACTTGATACCTGTGATATCGCTCTCCACATCAAACTCATATTCGATGGCCATGGTTCCCGATATACCGCTGACGTCCAGATCTCCCTCGACCCTTGCGTAATTTACGCAGTCGGCTACGGTTCCGTCGATACAACTCTCTGCCACATCATCGGAGCTGTCCTCATAGGTGGTGGTGTAATCCATGTCCAGGGCTCCGTCTATGGCATCTGTTATCAAAAGCATCATTTTATTAAACTGATCGTTAACGGCTCCCAGATCGCCGATGAGAGCATCCGAATTTCCGGCCAGTTCCTGGTTAAGGTATCCCAGATTGTCTGAAATACCCTGCATGTTCGAATTAAGGGAGTTTGTCCTTACATGGAAATCATCCCCGAGAGTCGGCAGAGAGATCTTCGACCTGCCGTTAAGGTTTGAGACTATCTCTCTGGCCGAGCTGCCTGCTGCCTCCAGATCAGAGGAGGTATCCTTTACATACTCCGCGGCTGTCTTTAAATCCTTCCGCTCCTGGGCTGAAAGATCATCCGAATACCGGTCTGCAAGGTCGGCTAACGTCTTTATATAGAAAGCCATCTGCTCCTCATAATCCCTGCCGTCTCCGTGATTCATTCGGGCATTGCCGTTATAATTGTTCATGTACTCGTCATCGACCCTTTTGCGTATCTCCCCTTCGGGAGCATCCGGTGAAACGGTACGAAGCTCATAGTCAACCCTGTCGGAATAGGTGGCATCGTTTAAATAGGTATACCAGGGTGTTTTCCTGTCCTGATCGTTGGGAAATTCGGAAAGCAGCCTGTTATCTTCAAAATGCGCCACCCCGGCTATATCCGCGTATTGTGAGACATCTCCCATATCATAGTCGAAGGCCTGTCCCTTGGGGTAGGCCATGGGCCACTCCAGCCTGTTTCCGTTCTCATCATAGGGATAGACATCGGAAAGAGCCTCCGAGGGATATTCTATGGGAGGATCGGCATTTTCAAGGGACTGTCTGAAGGAGGAGTTGTCCTCATTAAGCTCCTTGTCAAGGAACATAATATCGTAAGGCTTCTCCACCTTGTTTTTTGCCTCATCGTATTCCTCCGGAGCCAGCTGCACCTGCTCTCTGGCATACTCATAATCCTCCCTGTCGCTGTCGGTCATATACTTTGTCAGATCGGTATCGTCAATGGCCTTTATCAGCTGCTGCACGGTCTTTTTTGCGTCCGACCCCGAGGCGGAAAGCTTGTCAAATACTCCGCCATCCTTATCAAGCTCCGACATGACAAAGTCGATCCTGCTCATTGCTTCATTCGCCGAGGACATCACCCCGTCGACCACATCCTCTGCCCTCATCGCAAGAAAGTGGGTATCGTCAAGAGCCTTGTCCGCGAAGGATTTCACCATATTAAGGCGCATGGTTATGGTATCGGAGGCCGCACCGGCATCCTTTAAGGTAGTATCGATCAGGTCGTGGAGGTCATTCACATTGGCTGTGATCTGCGAAATGATATCCTCCGTAAGATCCAGCTGCACATAGGGCTCAGCCTGACCTGCTATCCCGCCGATATCCTTTCTTCCGAAGATTCTGCCTTCATTTATGCAGTTAACGATATAACCCGAGGATCTTCCGGCTATGCCTCCCGTATTGTATCCCACGTGCTCATAGCCTATGGTTCCCTTATTGGTGCATCCCGAGATCGCCCCAAGTGAAAGC
>DNAD01000358.1 GCA_003484785.1 Lachnospiraceae bacterium | reverse complement strand
CCCTACATCATGAGCATGACCATTGTAGGCTTTATCTGGAAGTTCATCTTTACCCAGGGCTTTGCAAAGCTTTTCGATATCACGGGCTGGGAGGCCTTAAACCTCTCCTGGCTGGGAGACCCGAAGCTTGCCTTCTATTCGGTGGTGGCAGTGGGAGTATGGCAGGGACTGGGCTTTTATATCGTGCTTTACATAGCCGGGCTTAAGGCGATACCTGATGAGGTGATCGAGGCCGCCATCGTAGACGGAGCATCACCGGCTCAGCGCTTTTTCAGGGTTGTGCTGCCTCTTCTGGGACCTTCGATGACCACCTGCATCTTCATGTCCCTTACCAACGGGCTCAAGGTCTTCGATATCATTCTGGCCCTTACGAAGGGCGGCCCGGGAACATCCACCTACAGCACCACCATGCAGATCTATCAGGAAGCGTTTACCAATAATAATTACGGCCTCGGTTCAGCCCAGGCGATCATTTATTTCATAGTGGTTATGGTCATAACCCAGCTGGTACTGAAGGCGATGAGTAAAAGGGAGGTGGATCTGTAATGGGAATGAAGGAGAAGCAGAGGGCGGCCAATATAATAACGATAGTTATATTAACCATACTCGCCCTGGTATACATATATCCGGTGTTTCTTATGTTCATGAACTCGTTTAAACCCTTCGGAGAGATAGTTCTGGACCCCATAGCTTTTCCGAAGGAGCCCACCTTTGAGAACATAACGTATGTTATCGACAAGATCAAATACGGAAAGCTCTTTATGAACAACGTTCTGATCACGATAACGGGACTGGCGGGGATAGTCGTCTTCTCATCCATTGCCGCATATATCCTGGACAGAAGAAGGACAAAGTACACGGCGCTGATCTATACCTTTATTATCACGCCGATGCTGATCCCTTTTCAGACCATAATGATCACCCTCCTAAAGGCCATGAGCATTATACATCTGGATCAGAGCAAGATCGGCCTGGGTATCCAGTACTGGGGCTTTGGCATACCGATGGCTACCTTCATTATCTATAATTTCATGAAGACCATACCTTCAGAGATCGATGAAAGCGCCCATATAGACGGGGCCAGCACCTTAAAAACCTTCACTGCGGTGATATTTCCCCTGTTAAAATCCGTTATCGTGACTGTGGTGGTGCTGGATGTGATGTGGATCTGGAATGATTTCCTCCTTCCCCTTCTGATGGTTAATTCGAGCAACGAGACAAAGACTCTGGTGCTCGCCTCCTATACCTTCGTGGGACAGATGAATACCAAATGGCAGTATGCGATGGCTTCCATGAGCCTGACGGTGCTTCCCTCGATCATAGTGTTCATTTTCCTTCAGAGATATATAGTTGAGGGCGTGGTAGCGGGCGCGGTCAAGGGATAAGGATAGGGATAGGGCCGGAAGGCAGGAGACGAACACAGGGACAGGCCGGAAGGGAAATATATTTTACGTTTACCATATATCAGGTTCTAAGGTCGAAGGACCTTAAAATAAACAAAGAAAAGGAGAGGTATTTTTATGAAAAAACGTGTTTTATCGGCGCTTTTAGGTGCCACCATGGCTTTCTCGCTCTTAGCGGGCTGTGCGATGCCCGCGGGCACGGCGGCTCCGGCCTCATCAGGGGCGGATGCATCGGCTGAAGTTTCGGACGCTTCGGGAGAGATCTATATGTTTGTCTCTTCCCCCGAATATGCGGATGCGATCAACGAACTCATCGAGGAGTACAAGAACGTTGCCCCAAATGTTACCATCAACTATGAGACCACCCAGAACGATTATCCCACACTGTTAAAGGCAAAGCTCAATTCGGGAGAGGTTCCGGATATCTTCTCATCCACCTCCGGAAAGGAGATCGATACCTATCTGGAATATTCCTATGATCTTTCCGAAGAGCCTATAATGACAACAATGGATCCGGCAGTAGCCGCTGCCATGAGCTCCACCGAAAACGGCGGCACAGGCTGCTACGGCTTTGCGATAAAGGGCAATTATTTCGGAGTCCTTTATAATAAGGATATCTTTGAGCAGGCAGGGATCGAAAAGTTCCCCGAGACCATTACGGAGCTTAAGGATGCAGCCGAAAAGATCTCGGCCCTCGGCATCAAGCCCTTCACCACAGGCTTTGCGGAGTGGTGGGTATTCAAACACACCTATCAGAACTTCGTAAACGCTGCTGCCGACGGGGCAGGGATCTCCACAGCGGAGCTCGTTGCGAAGTTTGAGAACGGCGAGGCCAAGGTTAAGGACTATCCCGAGCTTTATGAGAATTACTTCGATTTCATTGATTTCGTAGCAGCTAACGGGGATGACAAGCCCCTCGAGACCGATCTTGCGGCAGAGGAAGCTGCTTTTGCTTCGGGACAGGCAGCGATGACCATAGGACAGGGCGCATGGATAGAGGCTGACTGCCTTGCCATCAATCCCGATCTTAAGATAGGCTTCAACGGCTATCCGGTCACCGAGGATGCTGCTGAATGCAAGGTTGTTTCGGGCTCCGATCAGGCTCTCCATGTATACAAGGATTCACCGAACCTTCAGGCTACCCTTGATTTTGTAAACTGGTGGTATACCTCCGATTACGGCAAGGCCTGGTTCAATGATGTGGCAGGGGTTGTTCCTCCCATCGTTTCAGATGCCGAGTCAGAGTTTGAGGTTATCAAGCAGGGTTCCGCTCTTGCGGCCGAAAAAGGTGCCGGAGCACTGGCTATCTGCTACTCCACCGACAGCTGGCATCAGACCTGCGGCCAGATCCTTCAGTCATACATTGCGGGAAGCATCAGCAAGGACGAGGCCTGCGCTCAGATAGAGGAGCAGTGGGCAGCTATTGACGGACCTCAGAAATAAAAGCTTTTGCATAACATCAAAGGCAGTAAAAAATAAACGGAGCGCGGCGGAAAGCCGCGCTCTTACTTTACTCGATTATTGAAAAATCGTGAAAAGATGTTATAATTCATTTGTTATGTATTTTTATTTATGTGAAGGGAGGCTCTGAAAATGAAGATCTGTCCTAAATGCGGAGCGCAGATAGAGGATAATAATATTTTTTGCCATGTATGCGGTACTAACGTAGATAACCCCGCAGCGGGCCCGCAGGCAGCGGTAAGCATGGCACCGGCCTGGGATCATACGGAGGAGTTCAATATCAAGGATGTGCATGACAACAAGGTGGTTGCGATGATCATGTATCTTTCGGGCCTTTACGGAACGCTCATCTGCTTTGTTATCCTCTGGCTTGTAGGAAAATCCAAATCGAATTATCTGGCTTTTCATATAAGGGAGAATTTCAAGATCACCCTTATCAATACTCTTTTGGGACTGTTTTCGCTGGTGTTCTTCTGGACGATAATAATTCCCGTGGCGGCCTGCGTCTGCAGCGTGATCCTGTTCATCGTCCGCTTTATCTGCTTCGTGTCGGTTGCAAAGAACCAGTCGAAGGAGGTACCGATCTTAAGAAATTTCGGCTTCCTCAGCTGACGGGGCGTTACAGGCACGGATCTGCGCCGGTTTTATGACCCCGAAGCCACAACACGGTTGACATAATAAATTGCTTCTGTTAAACTTAGAACGATCCGATGAACCGCTGTATAAAGGCTTTTGAGCGGTTTTTTGAGGAGTTATTTTAAAATAAATACCCGATAACACAACCGGCTGCCGATATGCTGGCCCGCCTTCGGTGCTTAATCCGGAACCGATATCGCAGGCGGATCAGACAGATCCGTTTCCCGTATCAGGCCGAAAGGACAGCCGATCGTGTTTGAGAGTATAAGGAAAGGCGGTGGTTTTTATGAAGAAGATCCGAAGTAACTCGCAATCTTCAGATGTTCCCGAACGAACGTGCATATGGGCCGCCGCGTTTTTTTATTCCGTATTCCCTATCATCCGCGGGTAATAACGGATAAGGCTCTGCCGGAAAGCTTCCGGCCGGGCCGGCTTTAAGACGCAGGGCCCTCTGAAAAAAATAAGGAGGGATTAAGCTGTATCGGGGATACGGCTTATATGCGTTTATCATGTCTACTGAATACACAATGGATGAGATCCGCGATCTTATCGAAAACAGACAGTATACAAATCTCAGACAGCAGCTTTCCGAGATGAACGAGGCAGACATTGCGGCCGTGTTTGAGGAATTGTCCACGGAAGAGCAGATAAAGCTCTTCAGGATACTTCCAAAGACCATGGCTGCGGATGTTTTTGCCTATCTTGATATCGAAACCCAGCAGACCATCATAACATCCATAACCGACCGTGAGGCAGCGAATATCATAAATAACCTTATGGCCGATGATGCGACCGACCTTATGGAAGAAATGCCGGCAGGAGTGGTAAAAAGGCTGTTAGCAAATGCCAATTCGGAGACCAGGCGGGATATCAACCATCTTCTGAGATATCCGGAGGATTCCGCGGGAAGTATCATGACCGTGGAATTTGTGGATCTGAAGGTGAATCTTAATGTCAAAGAGGCGATCGAAAGGATAAGAAGGGTAGGGCTGGATAAGGAAACCATCAATATCTGCTACGTGCTTGACAGCGAACGCCATCTGATAGGGACGGTAGCCTTAAGATATCTTCTGCTCAGGAATGAAAATGAGATCATAGGCGACTTCATGAACGACAACATCATCTCGGTGAACACCCTTACCGACCAGGAAGAGGTGGCGATGCAGTTCTCCAAATACGATTTTACCGCCATGCCGGTTGTGGATAACGAGAACCGTCTTGTGGGCATCATCACCATCGATGACGTTGTGGATATCATGAGAGAGGAGGCCACCGAGGATATTGAAAAGATGGCCGCTATCGTGCCCACCGACAAGCCGTACATGAAGACCGGGGTTTTTGAGACCTATAAAAAGAGGATCCCCTGGCTGCTGCTTTTGATGATATCGGCTACGGTCACGGGAGGGATAATAACCCGCTACGAATCGGCGCTCTCTGCCTACGTGGTGCTGACTGCCTTTATCCCAATGCTTATGGACACGGGCGGAAACGCCGGGGGGCAGGCCTCGGTTACTATAATAAGAGGACTTTCCCTTAATGAAATAGAATTCCATGATATGGTAAAGGTCATCTGGAAGGAGATAAGGGTGGCGATGCTCTGCGGGGTCACTCTTGCCGCTACCAATCTGGTGAAGCTCATGCTGATAGACAGGGTCACGCTGGTGGTGGCCTCGGTGGTCTGTCTTACGCTGGTGGTGGAG
>DNAD01000297.1 GCA_003484785.1 Lachnospiraceae bacterium | reverse complement strand
CTCGCTCACAAACCGCTGCAGTATGCCCTGACGGAGTATAAGAACGACAGGGAAAAGCTGATAATCCTACTTTCCTGCTTAAACCGCGCATCTGAGCTTTCGTCTCTTATCGGAGAGTTTGTAAGAAGCGGTGAGATGTTTCACCCTTTAAGGCTAACGGCTGCGGAGGCATATCAGCTCCTTAAGGATATCCCTGCAATAGAGAGCACAGGGATCATCTGCCGTATTCCCAACTGGTGGAAAAAGCAGTCCTCCTCTGTTTTCATGAACGTCAATATAGGTCAGGATAAGGTGCCTCTTTTCGGCCTTGAGACCATGATCTCAATGGTGCCGGAGCTTGTTGTCGGAGGGGTTCCTTTATCGAGAGAGGATATCGAAAGACTCCTTTCTGAAACGGAAGGCCTGGCCTTTCTAAAGGGCCGCTGGGTCGAGGTGGATCATGCCAGGCTTTCGGAGCTTCTTGAGGCCATGGACAGCTTCAGAGGAGATATCAGCTTAAAGGATGCCATGAAGCTGCAGTTGGGCGAGCCTGCCGGTGAGCTTTCTGCTGATGTCGGAAAGATGGTAAGCAACGGAGCTTTTCTACAGAAGCTTCTTTCGTAGATGCGTTCTCCCGCAAAGCTTCGCAGAGTGGGTCTTCCGAAATGTTTTAACGCCATTCTCAGGCCTTATCAGAACACGGGCTATACCTGGCTTAACTACATGAATAAAACAGGCTTCGGAGCCTGTCTGGCTGACGATATGGGACTTGGAAAGACGGTACAGATCCTGGCATTTCTTCAGAGAATGTATCAGGACAACAGAGAGGCAAGAGCCCTTCTGATCGTGCCGGCATCGCTTCTTGGCAACTGGGAAAAGGAGATAGAAAAATTCGCGCCTAAGCTTCCTTATTTCATACTTCACGGGGGCGGCAGGGAAAAGGGGCAGGCTTTGCTTTGAGATCCCGTCTTTCTTACGATCACTACCTACGGCATGACGCACAGGGTTGCCGAGCTTGAGGAAATAGAGTGGGATGCGCTTATCCTGGACGAGGCTCAGGCGATAAAGAATCCGGTATCGAAACAGACAAGACAGATAAAGGCTCTTAAGGGCAGAATGCGCATCGCCATGACGGGAACTCCCATCGAGAATGACCTTTCAAATCTCTGGTCGCTATTTGATTTCCTTAACAAGGGACTTCTCGGAACCTCGGGAGAGTTTCGCGATTTTTGCCTGAAGCTGAATGACAGACCGGAGGGCTATGCGCACTTGAAAGCCATGATCAGCCCGTTCATGCTGAGGCGTTTAAAGACAGACAAATCCATCATATCAGACCTTCCTGATAAACTTGAGCAGATAGAGTATGTATCTCTTTCCAAAAAACAGGCGGTGCTTTACCGGAAATATGTGTCGATGCTGGCAGATAAGCTCAACAGCAAACTGACAGGTATGGAGAGACGGGGGCTTGTCCTGGCCTCACTGATAAAGTTAAAACAGATATGCAATCATCCGGACCAGTATCTGGGAGGAAAGGCTTATGAAGAGAAGGACAGCGGAAAGTTTGGGATCCTTCGTGAGATATGTGAGACGATCTATGAAAAAAGAGAAAGAGTACTTGTTTTTACCCAGTTTACGGAGATAATCCCGTACCTGGATGATTTTCTGGCAGATATTTTTCACCAGAGAGGGCTTACCCTGCACGGAGGAACCCATGTAAAGACCAGACAGAAGCTTGTGGAGACCTTCCAGGCAGAGGACTACATGCCTTATATGATACTGTCGGTGAAGGCGGGGGGAACAGGCCTGAATCTGACCAGGGCTTCTCATGTGATCCATTTTGACCGGTGGTGGAATCCTGCGGTAGAGAACCAGGCTACAGACAGAGCTTTCAGGATAGGCCAGAAGAACAACGTGGTCGTTCATAAGCTGGTCTGTGAAAGGACAATTGAAGAAAAGATCAACACTTTGATAGAATCGAAGAAGGAGCTGGCGGAAAATGTGGTAGGCTCCGGAAGCGAAAACTGGATAACCGAAATGAGCAACGAGGAATTGATGAAGATCCTGACACTGGGATAATAAGTTTGTAATTTTCAGTATAAGAAGCGACATCGGGAATAACACCATTATAGCAGGAGAAAAAAATGGCAGTAACTTACTATGATACGGAACAGTTTTACGAACAGCCTTCTACGGAAAAGCTTCAGGAAAATGCCGAGCAGACCCTTAAAAAAGCCTTGGGTAAAGGCAAAAAAATGAAGCCTGTCATCGTGGAGGGCAGGAGTATAGCAAACAGCTGGTGGGGCAGAGCCTGGTGTGAGAACCTTGAGAGGTATGCGGATTATGAGAGCAGACTGGAAAGGGGAAAACGCTATTTAAGGACAGGAACAGTCGTGGATCTTCAGATCAAAAAGGGCATTGTATCGGCCAGAGTTCAGGGCAGAAGGAAGAGCCCCTATAAGGTTGAGATCCGCATAAGTCCCATAAGTGAGGACAATCTTCAGAGGATAATGGGTATCTGTGAAAAAAGGATAGAGAGTATGGATATGCTCTTAAAGGGAAAATTTCCCGAAGATCTGAGGGATACCTTTATCGGAGAGGGAGGGCTGTTTCCGACACCGAAGGAGATAAGCTTCAACTGCTCCTGTCCGGACTGGGCGCTTATGTGCAAGCATGTTTCCGCTGTTTTATACGGGGTAGGGGTACGCTTTGATGAGGATCCTCTCCTGTTCTTTACACTGAGGGGAATTGAGGTGGAGCATTTCGTTGACGTCACTCTTGAGAACAGTGTTGAGAGTATGCTAAGGAATGTGGACGTAAAGAGTGACCGTATCATCACGGGAAATTCCTGGAAAAAGCTTTTTCAATAGATAAATGTTCAGGTGGGAGTATTATGATAATGGCAGAATTGAAAGAAGAAGAGATAAAAATGCCCGGGGAGGAAGACGGTAAAATAATTACTGCAGCCTTCATCCCCGTGCGCGGCGGAAGTAAATCCATACCGTTAAAAAACATTAAAATGCTGGCGGGGCATCCCCTTGTGTACTGGACCGTAAAGGCGGCCTGTGACTGTAAATATATTGACAGGGTCTTTGTGGCAACGGACAGTGACAGGATAAGGGAAACAGTTAATAACTTCGGGCTTGGTAAGGTTGAGGTTATCGGAAGAAGCGCGGAGACTGCCTCGGACACAGCCTCTACGGAGAGCGTCCTGCTTGAATTTGCCCAAAACCATGAGTTTGAGAATGTATATCTTATACAGGCGACCTCTCCGTTACTTACGGGAGAAGATTTAAACCGCGGATATGAATTATATGTGTCCGATAAAACGGACAGTGTATTGTCGGTTGTCAGACAGAAACGTTTTAACTGGACCACACAAAAGGACGGAACAGTCACTCCTGCCAACTATGATGTATACAACAGGCCCAGAAGACAGGAATTTGACGGGTATCTCGTGGAAAACGGGGCCTTTTACATTACCTCCCGCAATAGGCTTACGGAGTCGAAAAACAGGATCTCCGGACGTATTAAGGCCTGTGAGATGAGCGAGGAAAGCTATTTTGAGATAGATGAGCCCTCTGACTTCATTATTATAGAGGAATTGCTCAGGAAAAGGAACAGCAGGGGGAACGCGCATAAATCCGCGGGGGTGCCCCGGATAAAGATGCTTCTTACCGACTGCGACGGCTGTCTTACCGACGGAGGAATGTATTATTCCGAAAAAGGCGATGAACTGAAGAAATTCAATACCCTCGACGGAATGGGCTTTAAGCTTTTAAGGGAAAAGGGGATCATTACCGGGATCGTCACTGCCGAGGATGTGAAGCTCAACAGAAGAAGGGCGGAAAAACTTCAGCTTGATATTATAGTAAACGGTGTTACCGACAAGCTTGAAGCGATCATCAGGATCGCTGAAAAATTCGATATTCCTCTTGAAAATATTGCCTATATCGGCGATGATATAAACGATGTCGAGGCCATCAGAGAGGCGGGCTACGGTTGTTGCCCCGCAAATGCCTCAAAGGCCGCAAAGGCGGCCGCAAGGTATGTGGCGTCTAAGGAAGGCGGAAGCGGAGCGGTAAGGGAGATCATAGAACATATTCTTGAAAATATGCAGGAAAACGATAATGAGAGAGCTTGAGCTTATAGCGCCCTGCCATTTCGGAATGGAGGCGGTGCTTAAGAGGGAGGTGCAGGATCTCGGTCTTGAGATAACCTCTGTGGAGGATGGCAGGGTCTGCTTTAAGGGAGATGAAAGCGCAGTCTGCCGCGCTAATGTTTTTTTAAGGACGGCAGAGCGGATACTTATAAAGGCGGCCTGTTTTAAGGCCACCACCTTTGACGAGCTGTTTGAAGGCACGAAGGCCGTAAGGTGGGAGGAATATATCCCAAAGGACGGAAGGTTCTGGGTGGCCAAGGCAGCAGGCATAAAAAGCAAATTGTTCAGCCCCTCCGACATACAGTCGATAATCAAAAAAGCCATGGTTGAACGGCTTAAGGGCGTATACGGCATATCCTGGTTTGAGGAAAGCGGAAATCCCTATCCGCTGCGTGTTACCATCATGAAGGATATCGTGACCAT
>DNAD01000112.1:2325-5035 GCA_003484785.1 Lachnospiraceae bacterium | reverse complement strand
TTGTAAAGCCTTGCGTAGATACAATTATGAAAATAGTAAGTTTTTACGTCCTTAAAATGATTGGATTTGTTCACCGACTGAAACAGCTCATTTAAGAGGCTGCTGTAGGGTATCATCGTTCCGCCCGAATCCATGAGCAGAAGGAGCTTTACCGTATTCTTCCTCGGCCTCTCCATCACTATCTGAAGACATCCCCCGTTATTGCAGGTTTTGTCGATGGTTCCGTTTATATCAAGCTCGGTCTTGGGCACATCCAGCCTCGTGGAATACTGTCTGAGCTTTTTAAGCGCCACCATGAACTGTCTGTTATCCAGCACCCTGTCATTTCGAAAATCGCGGAATTTCCTTTCCCCTATGACCTGAAACGCCGACTGGTAGCCCGTGGTCCCGCCTATCCTTACTCCGCCCATATGGCCGCCGAGATTTCCGAAGGAGGAGTTGCCCATGGTGCCTATCCACTGATTGCCGCCGTTATGCTCACTCTCCTGCTCCTTCTGACGTTCCCTGAACTTTTCGAGAACCTCCTCGTTATCGATGGGGTTTGCCTCGCCTTCGATGAGATTCTTCTGAAGCTCCATCTCCTTTGTGACCTCAACGAAGTCCGACTTGTCAAGCCACTTCCTCATCTGGTCGGAGATATCGTCTATATCGGCATGGATCCCCTTGAAATACTCATCAAACAGGAGGTCATACTTGTCAAACTCATTCTCGCTCTTTAAAAGGATCATGCGGGATACATAATAAAACCCCGTTATGCTTGAGCCGCAAAGCCCCCTGTCCAGGGCGTCGATAAGCGACAGCCACTCCGAAAGTGACACATCCATCCCATGATCCTTTAAAAAATAGAAAAAATCAGTAAACATACGCAGATTTACATAGCCTTATGGATAACTGCCTCCATATCCTCGTCCTTTTTTATTATAGTGCCGGCAAAGGGCAGCTCCTTTTTGATCCTTTCCGCGGGGATCCCTCCCAGCTGAAGGGCCCTTATCCAGTCAACAAGCTCGGAGGTGGAGGGCTTTTTCTTAATCTCCCTCATCTCCCTGATCTCATAGAAGGCATCCAGGGCATTATTCAGCAGATTCTCTTCAACGCTGTCAAAATGGGTATTAACTATCTCCGTCATCAGCTCCTTATCGGGAAAAGCGATATAGTGAAAGATGCATCTTCTTAAAAAGGCATCCGGAAGCTCCTTTTCCGCGTTGCTGGTGATTATAACTATTGGCCTGTGCTTTGCTTTCACGGTCTGTTTGGTCTCGTGGATATAAAACTCCATCTGATCAAGCTCCCAGAGAAGGTCATTGGGAAATTCCAGATCCGCCTTGTCGATCTCATCAATAAGAAGGATCGTCTGCTCGTCATCGCTGAAGGCCTCCCCAAGCTTTCCCAGCTTTATATATCTTGAGATATCATCGACCCCTTCCTCGCCAAACTGCCCGTCATAGAGCCTCTGTATGGTATCATACATATACAGGCCGTCCTGGGCCTTTGTGGTGGATTTTATGTTCCAGACTATAAGCTTCTTGCCGAGGGAATCGGAAATGGCCTTTGCAAGCATTGTCTTTCCGGTTCCGGGCTCCCCCTTTATAAGAAGCGGCTTTTCAAGGGCGATCGCAACGTTTACCGCGCTCATGAGCTCCTGTGATGCCACATAGGTTTCCGTACTCTTAAAGCTTTCGTTCATTTTATTGTTCAATGGTTTATCCCTCCCAGTCGATCTCGGATTTTCTGTCTCTGGTCATAAGGTCGTTTACCGCCTCCCTGGCAGGCTTGTCGTAAAACAGCACCTGATTTACCTCTTCGATGATAGGGAGGCTTACATCATATTTTTTACCCAGAGCCACGGCAGCCTTTGCGGAGTATACTCCCTCGACCACCATTTTTACCTCTTCCATGGCCTCCTTCATTGTAGCGCCCTTACCTATCAGGATCCCTGCCCTTCTGTTTCTGGAATGCATGCTTGCGCAGGTTACTATCAGATCTCCTATCCCCGTAAGGCCGGCGAAGGTCTCCATTCTCCCTCCCATTTTTGTTCCAAGCCTTGATATCTCATGAATGCCTCTTGTGATCAGGGCAGCCTTGGTATTGTCTCCGTAACCAAGTCCGTCAGCCATCCCAGCCGCAAGAGCCACCACGTTTTTTAGGGCACCCCCAAGCTCGATCCCAAGAATATCGGGGCTGGTATAAACCCTGAAATAAGAGTTCATGAAACAGTCCTGTATAAGCTCGGCTGTCTCCTTGCTGCGAGCCCCCGTAACGCAGATGGTAGGTATCTTCCTCCCCACCTCCTCTGCATGCGACGGACCCGACATGACAGCCACCTCGGAATGTGGGATCTCCTCTTTTATGATATCAGTCAGGGTATCGAGGGTGTCCTCCTCTATCCCCTTGGCAACGCTCACGATGAGCTGCCCCTTTTTTACGTGATCGGCCATGAGATGGGCAGTGCTGCGTGTAAAGGGTGAAGGAACCGCAAGCACCAGAAGGTCGGCATCCCTGCAGGCCTCGGCTATGTCCGTGGTAAAGCTGATCTCGTCGGGAAGGATGACCCCCGGAAGCTTATCCTTTTGTTCATGTTCCCGGTTAAGCATGTCGACCTCATCCTTAAGGATCGACCAGACGGTCACGCTGTGCCCGTTATCAAAAAGCACCAGAGAAAGGGCAATACCCCAGCTCCCGGCGCCTATAACTCCTATCTTAGCCATGATTC
>DNAD01000112.1:0-2257 GCA_003484785.1 Lachnospiraceae bacterium | reverse complement strand
TCCACATCTATCTCGGGTTTTCCCCTGAGATAGGTCTTTCTTTCCGTTCCGTTAAGGAGTCTTTTGATATTGTCCTTATGTCTCCACCAGGCCATTAAGGCCAGAAGAAAGATCAGGATATTAAACTCCGCAAAATACTGAGTAGCTATGGCCTCTCCCCAGTAGCCTCTCTTGCTGAGGATGAAGGCCTCTATGATTATCCCCACGTAGACACAGATGGAACCTAACGAAACATAATGAGTGATAAAGAAGATCCCGAAGAAGGTGGCAAGCCCCAGAAAAGACATTATCGGACCGAACATAAAGAAAACCAGCCCCGCAGTGGCGGCTATCCCCTTTCCTCCCTTAAAGCCCAGATAACAGGGATAATTATGACCCAGTATGGTGCCGGCCGCGGCATAGAGCTTTAAAAGGGGCAGCATATCCGGATAGCTGTCCTTAAACAGGAAATGAGTTATCAGTATCGCAAGGCCGCATTTTAAACAGTCTCCGGCAAAGCAGATAAGCCCGTATTTAAGGCCCATGGTACGAAGGATATTTGTGGTCCCGGCGTTTTTGCTCCCATGCTCCCTTATATCCACGCCCTTGAGCTTTCCGACGATGTAACCCGTTTGAATAAGCCCGCAAAGATAACCTATGACAAGGCAGACAACTCTTTGCATCTTACCGATCCTCTCCCCTTTCACGTATTATAAAGCGAAGCGGGGTTCCCCTGAACCCGAAGGCCTCCCTTATCTGATTCTCAATATATCTTGTATATGAAAAGTGCATAAGCTCTTTATCATTGACAAAAATAACGAAGGTCGGGGGCTTGACCGTGGCCTCGGTAATATAGAACAGCTTGAGCCTCTTTCCCTTATCCGTCGGCGGTTCGTTGAGAGCCACCGCTTCTGTCATTATCTCGTTGAGCACTCCGGTCTGTATCCTTAAGGAGTGGCTGCTTACCACCGAATCGATCATGTCAAACAGCCTGCCCAGTCTCTGCCCCGTAAGGGCCGAGATAAAGATCATCTCAGCATAGGGTATAAAGGACAGCACCGACCTTATCCTCTTTTCGTACTCGCCGGCCGTTTTGGTGTCCTTTTCGATCGCATCCCACTTATTGACCGCGATGATAATGCCCTTTCCCGCTTCGTGGGCTATTCCTGCGATCTTGGCATCCTGCTCCGTAACCCCTTCAACGGCATCTATCACAATGACCGCCACATCCGCTCTTTCCACCGCTGCAACGGTTCTGAGCACCATATAGCGCTCAAGCTCCTCTTTGACCTTGTTCTTCCGTCTGAGCCCTGCCGTATCTATGAAGGTATATTCCTTCCCGTTATGGAATACACAAGTATCTATGGCATCCCTGGTGGTACCTGCGATATCCGAAACGATCACCCTCTCTTCCCCGAGAAGCTTATTTATAATGGAGGATTTGCCCGTATTGGGCTTTCCCACCACCGCGATCTTCGGAACGTCCTCTCCCTCTGTACTCTCGGTAATATCCCCGAAATAGGATACCACCTCATCAAGCAGCTCTCCGAGCCCCGTTCTGTTGGCGCCCGAGATCGGGAAGGGATCCCCTATGCCCAGGTTATAAAACTCATAGACATCATTTCCGTATTTTTTCTGATCGTCAACCTTATTGACCGCAAGGACAACAGGCTTACCGGAGCGGCGTAAAAGATCCGCCACCTTGGAATCCGAATCCACCAGTCCCTGCTTAACATCCACCATGAAGATGATAACGTCCGCGGTATCTATGGCTATCTGCGCCTGCTCCCTCATACGGGAAAGCAGGATATCCTTGCTGTCAGGCTCGATCCCCCCGGTATCTATAAGGGTGAAATCATATTTCAGCCAGGAAACAGAGGCATATATCCGATCCCTCGTGATCCCCGGAGTATCCTTTACTATACTGATCCTTGAGCCCGCAAGGGCGTTGAACAAGGTAGATTTTCCGACATTCGGTCTGCCGACCACAGCCACGATCGGCTTACTCATAGATCACTTCTCCCACTATCTTTTCAATAAAATCCATTCCGTTTGATTTTACAATATCTATATGGACTTGTAAAGATTTTTCCATATCCCCTATGCTCATGTCATCAAGCAGTACAGGCTCGGAGTCCCTGGCAAGGCCCTCGGATAAAAGAAGGGCCTCCCCCAGCTTTTTCCCCTTAAGCTGTGCCACTATATCCTGTCCGGTAAGCAGTCCGGTGACCGTGATAAGCTCTCCGAAGAAATCGTTTCTGATGGGAACGACACTTAT
>DNAD01000200.1 GCA_003484785.1 Lachnospiraceae bacterium | reverse complement strand
ATGCTTGTAAAGGCCGGGCTGGCAGGCTCGCGAAACGAGGCAAGGCGTGCCATTGAACAGGGCGGCGTGACAGTGGACGGTGAGAAAGTGTCCGATGTATTTGCCTCCTTTGAAGCGGAAAAGCTAAGGGGCAGCGGAGTTGTCATAAAGAAAGGAAAGAAATCCTTCAAAAAGCTGGTGCTGAAATAATCGGTCTATTTCAGTTGCATTCATGGGCTCATGGGTGATTACTTATTTTGTAAAATGGCGCTGTATATTTTGTATATTATGTGGTATCATGGAGTGAAGAGGATTTGGCAAAATGCCTAAATTCATTCAGTACCGCAGGGTGAGGGACTTTATGGTTACTGCTCACAGCCATGAAGGCTGCGTGCGGTACCGGGTTATCATTTATGGAGGAGGTTTATTTCATGAGCTCAAAGAAGAAGTCCGCAAAGGCAAAAAAAGGAGTATTTGACAGTGTCAAGACCAGACTGACGCTGATCATAGTCGCAATAATGGCGGTCCCGCTGATCATTTCCATTGTTGTTAGCTACAGTTCCTCACATTCGGAGGCTGTAAGCAATATGAACAGCATGAACACGGCTCAGGTTAATCTGGTGGAGCATGACTTCAGCGCCATAGTGATGCAGAATAAAAATGTCATAGAAACAGTGGCATCTTCGGTAGCCACACAGGCACTGCTTAATGGCAATGTAGAGAAAGAGGTCTTTCTGGAATGGCTTGCCGTCATCGATGAAAAGATGGGTGACGGAAACGGGACTGTCATAACCGGTCCCGATGGAATGCAGGTAGCAAGAAATACCGGTGATCTCGTTGATGTTTCGGACAGAGAGTACTTCAAACAGTGCAGAGATACTCAGCAGTTCTATGTATCCGATCAGAACATCTCCAAGACCACGGGAGCCAGGATATGTACCTTTATTGCACCTGTTTTCGGTGAAGACGGAAGCTTTATCGGGGCGGTTCAGAGAAATATCAACCTTAAGGATTTTGGAGAGCTTGTCAAGGGTGAGGTGACCTCAAAGAATCAGGATATTTTTATAGGGGATAACAACGGAGACCTTATCGCGCATACCTCAATGGATCTGGAAACCGGTGAACCTGTCAACTTCAGTAATCAGGCCTGGTATACAAATACAAGGTCAGACAGGGAAGGCTCGGGAAACTATGAATCCTCATTCAATGGTGGAGACTGGGCAATGTCCTATCAGAGAGAGCCCGTTACGGGCTGGGTTACCGTTGTAGCGACGGATAAGGGAGTAGTACTGGCCAATTCCAACAGGATGCTGATGATCATTGTCATCCTCGGGATCGTTATGCTGATAGCGGCGGCGATCATCGCAGTCATGCTTGCAGATTCCTTCACAAAGCCGCTGATCGCGGTAGGCCGGTCTATAGACAGGCTTTCCAACGGAGAATTTGAAAAGCTTAAGGACCGGAAGCTCATTACCAGGAAGGATGAGTTTGGAGACATCGTAAGACATATTAATATTCTGATAGATAAGCTGTCAGAGGTTGCGGGAAGCCTGAAGTCCATTATGGAGAACCTGGGAGATTCCTCAAGGACGCTTGCTGACTCCGCGTCTCAGATCAGCCAGACCACTGATGATGTTTCGGGAGCAGTAGAGGAGATCGCAAGGGGCGCCACAGATCAGGCAAATACGGTTCAGACAGCTACGGAAAACATCACAATGCTTTCCGACGCTATCCAGGAGGTTGCAAACAATGCCCAGAACCTGGCGGAAACGGCTTCCTCAATGAATAACCAGAGTCAGTCCTCTGCCGATGCCATGAGCGAGCTCTCCAGGAACATGGAGACCATGAGCCAGGCCATGGCGGACATTGCGGAGGGCATGAACGCCACCAATTCTGCGGTTCAGAGCGTAAACGAGCGTGTTGACGGGATCATGGCCATCGCCTCCCAGACCAATCTGCTTGCGCTGAATGCTTCGATAGAGGCGGCCAGAGCCGGTGAGGCCGGAAGAGGTTTTGCGGTAGTCGCCGAGGAGATAGGGAAGCTTGCCACGGAATCAGCCAGTACGGCGGATGAGATCCGTTCGGAGATGGAGAAGCTCCTGAAGCAGTCACAGAGCGCCATTGCAAAGAGCAACGAGGTAACTACCATCACCGGAAATGTCAATGATGTCCTGAAAAACACCATAACGCAGATAAACGGGCTTATCGGTGACGTCGGCTCCACCGTTGACGGAGTGTCGAATATTTCCGGTCTTTCCCAGGAGAGCGCGGCCAGCAAGTCCATCATCGTCGATGCCATGGATTCACTTTCGGCAATTTCGCAGGAAAACGCGGCATCCACAGAGGAGACTTCAGCTTCCATGCAGGAGCTCAGCGCTACAGTCACCATGCTTAAGGAGTCTGCAGGCAACTTAAACAATCTTGCCGGGCAGCTTGAGGAGGATCTGGAATTCTTCAAGATTTAAAGGAATAAAGGATTACGTGATTTCTGTATTGATTTTCGCGTTCTTATAGAATATAATTAACCTAACCTGAAATGTCCGATAATTCTTGATATTTTGAACCTACATTACTTTAAACGGGATTCCTATATCGTCATGCGGATGTCAAGCCTCGTAAGGTTTCGCTTTCTGCGAACAGTGGAAGGCAGATGTATGGTTGCGGTTACCCACCTAGCATTAGCTAGGAGTCAAAATTCAAGAACCGGCATTTTGGGGGTATAACGGTGACGTTTCCTTATGTTTTATCACCGTGTAGGGATAAGGAGAGAAGCAGGGGTTTCTCTCTTTTTCTCTGTATATGATAAAAATGAAAAAGGTAATAACCGTAAAGGTGCTGTACAGCTACGGAAACAGGTAAAGATCATACTTGGCTGATGAAAAAGATCTGTATAAATATATATAAAATCTGTAAGTCTTTTTTCGATGCGATGCGTGCCAATCATGTGGATGTCTATTCCGCCTCGGCCGCCTATTATCTTTTTATCAGTTCGGTTCCTTTTATCCTTGCCCTGTTTGCGATCATCCCCTTTACTCCGCTTACCGAGGAAATGGTCGTAAAAGCCGTTTCATATATCTTTCCGAGCCAGTTCAATGATTTTGCCGTTTCTCTGATATATGAGATATATGATGATCATTTTACCATTCTCTCCATAGCTGCGATCACCGCCATATGGTCGGCCTCCAGAGGTCTGATGTCCATAAGGAGAGGCTTTGATGAGATATATCATATCATGGAGCCCTATAATTATGTTATCATAAGGCTTAAATCGTCCATTTATACTCTCCTGATGATACTGATCATGACGGCAGAGCTTATATTCGGAGCCTTTGGTCAGTACATACTGGAGCTTCTGGACAGATACTTTCCCGACTTTCCCATAAGCGGAAAGCTCGGGCAGTTTTACACAAACCTGGCCTTTACCATAGGGGCTTTTGTGCTCCTGGTGCTGCTTTACAGCTTTCTGCCAAGGAAAAAACAGAGGGTTCGTTCCCAGCTTTTCGGAGCTTTGGTGGCAACCGCTGCCATGTTCGGTTTTTCGAAGCTGTTTTCGGTCTTTTTAAGCTATTTCATGGAGAGCTTTTCCATGTACGGCTCCCTGGCGACCGTAGTTATCCTGCTGCTGTGGCTGTATGTTAATATGTATATCATATTCATA
Organism: Lachnospiraceae bacterium; assembly: GCA_003484785.1. Taxonomy (GTDB): domain Bacteria; phylum Bacillota; class Clostridia; order Lachnospirales; family Lachnospiraceae; genus UBA2868. The sequence goes on along the minus strand of DNAD01000200.1, from coordinate 4,917 downwards.
GGGGCACAGCTTAACAGCATCTTTGCCGACAAGCTGCATATAAAGGAGAGGGCCGATGTCCACAAAAGGAGGATAGACGGCGACACTTTGCTTAAGGCCATAGAGGAGGAGAAGGACAGGGCCATGAATCCCCAGCCTCCGCAAGAGGACAGTTCGAGAAGTAATCTCGGCAATCTGAAGAATATTATAAATTTTAAGAGTATACTGGAAAAAAAGGAAACATCACAGGAGGAAAAAATCAATGAATGAGATGATCCGTAAGTTTCGTGAACAGTTTTATCAAAAGCTTGGGGATGTTGACGATGTCAGATCGCTGGAGGATCTGAGGCTCGATTTTCTCAGCAAGAAGGGTCATATATCCACTCTTATGAAGGAGCTTTCAAAGATCCCGAATGAAAAAAAGAAGGAATACGGACAATCCATAAACAGCTTTAAGCAGGAGCTTACGGATAAATTCGAGGAGAGGAAGCAGGAACTTGTAAAGCTTCAGGAAAAGCTTCTCATCGAGGCTGCGGAGAGCTATGATGAGTCTCTTCCCACGGCCTCTGTCTGCGGCTCATATCATCCCATCACCCTTGTTCAGAGGGAGCTTGAGGATATCTTTGAGTCCATGGGCTTTGATGTGGAGGATTATAACGAGATCGTAGACGATTATCATTGCTTTGAGGCGCTCAATATCCCCAAATTCCATCCGGCCAGGGATATGCAGGATACCTATTATCTGACGACGCCCAACCAGCTTTTAAAGAGCCATACCTCCGCGGCGCAGAATGCGATCCTTAAAAAATACGGGCCTGCCCTTAAGGAGAACGGACGTCCCATAAGGGCGGTCTTTCCGGGAAGGTGTTTCAGGAATGAGGCTATCGACGCAAGCCATGAGAATACCTTCTTTCAGATGGAGGGGATCATGGTCGACAGGGATATTTCGGTTTCAAACCTTATCTATTTCATGAAGACAATGCTGTCAGAGGTTTTCGGAAGAGAGGTTACGGTAAGGCTCAGGCCGGGGTTCTTCCCCTTCGTGGAGCCGGGCTTTGAGCTCGATATAAAGTGCCTTATCTGCGGCGGCGAGGGCTGCCCCTCCTGCAAGAACTCGGGATGGCTTGAGCTGTGTCCCTGCGGGATGATCCACCCGAACGTGCTGATACACGGCGGGATAAATACCGAGGAGGATCCCTTCAAGTACACGGGCTTTGCTTTCGGACTGGGCCTTACGAGGCTTGCTATGATGAAATACGGGGTGAAGGATATAAGAGCCTTTAACAGCGGGGATCTCGGTACCCTGAGTCAGTTTGTAAGCAGATAAGGAAATATTGCCTTCGTGCCGAAGCGCACGATTTGCAGGCGTTTGTTCCTAAACGCATCGGATCATAATATACGCAATCAGGAGGAATGAAATGTTTGTATCAATGAACTGGATCAGGGACTATGTGGACCTTGACGGCGAGAATATAGAAAAGCTTATACAGAGATTTACCCTTGCGACCGCAGAGGTCGAGGGGATCGAATACAAGGGAAGAGACGTAAGCGGAGTTGTGGTGGGAGAGATCCTTTCCTGCGAGCCTCATCCCGACTCGGACCATCTTCATCTTCTGAAGGTGGATGACGGAAAAGAGGTTTTCGATGTGGTATGCGGAGCCCCCAATGCAAGAGCCGGCATAAAGACCGCCTTTGCAAGGCTCGGGGCAAGGCTGGGGGATATAAAGATCGAGAGCGCAAAGCTGCGGGGACAGACCTCCAACGGAATGTGCTGCTCCGCAAAGGAGCTGGGTATTTCCGATGATCATTCGGGGATAATGGAGCTGGATCCTTCATTTGAGAACGGTACCGACCTTAAGGAGCTTTTCCCCATAGAGGATATAATATTTGAGGTGGATAACAAATCCCTTACCAACCGCCCGGATCTCTGGGGCCATTACGGAATGGCAAGAGAGTTCGCGGCGCTTACCAAGAAGCCTTTAAAGCCTCTTCCTCTGATGGAGGTACCTTATTCGGGGGATGAAAAGGTCGCGGTCGAGATAAGAAACCCGGAGCTTGCCTACAGATATACCAGCTTAAGGGCGGAAAATATCACCGAAAAGCAGAGCCCGATGGAGATGCAGATCAGGCTGTTTTACTGCGGCACCAGAGCCATCAACCTGCTCGCGGATCTTACGAACTACCTGATGCTTGAACTGGGACAGCCCACCCATGCCTTTGACGGAAAGAAGATATCAAAGATAGTGGTTGACACACCGAAGGAGAGCTTTAAATTCTTTACCCTCGACGGAAACGAAAGAGAGATAACCACCGATACGCTGATGATATATGACAATGACACCCCGGTTGCCGTTGCCGGCATCATGGGAGGTCTCGACAGCGAGATCGTTGACAGCACCGATTCAGTTGTGCTTGAGTGTGCAAGCTTCGACGCGGTAAGCATCAGGAAATCCGCATCAAGGCTCGGACTTCGCACGGATGCCTCCGCAAGGTATGAGAAAACCCTGGATCCGGAGCTTACCATGCTTGCGGCAAAGCGTTTTGTAAAGCTTCTTTCGGATATCGACCCCGGGGCCCGCTTTGTTACCGGGATAACGGATGTTTATCCAACCCGTTTTCCGGAGCGCACCGTAGACTTTGACAAGGCCTTTGTGGACAGATATACGGGTATCGATATTTCCGCCGACAGGATAGAGGAGACTCTTAAGGCCCTCGGTTTTGACACTGACAGGGATGGCGACTCCTTCTCCTGCAAGGTTCCTTCCTTCAGAGCTACGAAGGATATAAGCATGAAGGCGGATATCGTGGAGGAGATAACAAGGATCTACGGCTATGACAATTTTGAGATAAAGACCACAAGATCGCCTCTCTTCCCCGCAAGGACCACAAAGCGGCGCTATGAGGAGAATCAGATAAAGGATCTGCTTGTAAAGAGCTACGGAATGAATGAGGTACATACAAGGATCTGGTGCGATCCGGATGAGCTTCGAAATATCGGGCTTACCCCCGAGGACAACGTAAGGCTCCTTGGAAGCTCTGATGAACAGGATACCGGGATCCTTCGTACCACCATGATGGAAAGCTTCCTGCCGCTTATCTATAACAACCGAAACTATAAGCCGGAGTTTTCGGTATTTGAGATCGGAAGGATCGTTTCGGGGGTCAACAGCGAAGGTACTGCGGATGAAAGAAGGATGCTGGCAATCGGAATGTACTCCAAGACAAGGACCGAGAAGGCCCTTTATTTTGAAGCCGTAGGCCTGATTAATACCATGGTCGATGAGCTTAAGCATAAGAAGGCGTCTTATTTAAAGACAAAGCCCGCCCATGTATGGCAGCATCCGAAGAATACCTCGGAGATAAGAATAGATGATAAGGCCATAGGGGTCATCAATACCCTTCACCCGGCAGTTCTTTCAAAGATCTCGAAGAACGGCGTGATCGTCAATATCGAGATAGATATGGACAGGCTGCTTTCGATAGAGAGCAATGATTTCACCTTTGACGAGCCCTCGAGGTTCCCGGGAGTGGATTATGACCTGTCACTGATCGTGAAGCCCGGAGTGAGATACGAGGATATAGAAAAGGCCGTTAAGGAGCTGGGGATCGACCCGCTGCACAGGGTTTCCCTGATCGACATCTACGATGATGAAAAGGTTAAGAGCGTTACGCTCCGGTTTGAATTTGTGCTTATGGACAGAACCCTGACCGGAGAGGAGGTACAGGCTCATATCGACCGCATCCTTGAAAAGCTTGGGGAGCTTGGGGTTAAACTGAAGCTATGATGGAGGCAACGGGTTTTAAAACCTCTGATTATTATTACGACCTTCCAAAGGAATATATAGCCCAGGACCCGTTAACTGACAGATCCTCCTCAAAGCTTCTTCTGCTTGACAGAAACTCCGGGGAGATACGCCATAAGAGCTTTTGCGACATAGCGGATCTGATAGAGCCCGGGGATTGCCTGGTGCTGAATGATACGAAGGTTATCCCCGCAAGGCTTCTGGGAACAAAGGCGGATACCGGGGCTTCGGTGGAGGTCTTCCTGCTAAAGAGGCTTGACGAACACAGATGGGAGACTCTGGTAAGACCGGGAAAGAAGCTTAAGAAAGGGGCAGAGGTCCTCTTCGGAGACGGGCTGCTGAAAGCGCATATCGAGGATATACTCGGGGATGGGAACAGGATAGTCCGCTTCGATTACGAGGGTATATTTGAAGAGCTTCTGGATGCGCTGGGTGAGATGCCTCTTCCCCCATATATAACGCATAAGCTTGAGGACCGCAACAGATATCAGACGGTTTATGCAAGGTATGACGGCTCGGCCGCCGCGCCCACCGCGGGGCTTCATTTTACCGAAGAGCTCCTTGGCAAGCTTGAAGCCAGGGGCACAAAGCTTTGCTATGTTACTCTCCATGTGGGGCTGGGCACCTTCAGGCCGGTGAAATGTGAGAACATTACGGAGCACCACATGCACACCGAAAGCTACTCGGTAAGCCCGGAGGCAGCGGAGAAGATAAATACGGCAAAGGCCTCGGGAAAACGGGTCATCTGCGTGGGGACCACGAGCTGCAGGACGATAGAGAGCGCTGCATCAGATGAGGGTATTGTGCGCCCCGGAGCGGGAGAAACAGGGATATTTATCTACCCGGGCTACAGGTTTAAGGTGATGGACGGGCTGATAACAAATTTCCACCTTCCGGAATCCACCCTGTTAATGCTGGTCAGCGCCTTTGCCACAAGAGAGAAGGTGCTTGCGGCCTATGAGGAGGCAAAACGAGAGGGCTACAGGTTTTTTTCCTTCGGCGATGCCATGGCCGTGCTTGACAGAATAAGGTAGATTAGCATAAGATAAACCGGTAACGGGAGTGTTTGATATTACAGTAAACGCTATCAGGCAAAACCTGAGATCGTTTAGGAACTGTTAAGAAATAAATTGTG